>CAYFVA010000300.1:0-3033 GCA_964346265.1 uncultured Desulfobacterales bacterium | reverse complement strand
CCGCATTTTCCTTCAAGGTTGCTGAAATTTCTCAGTTTGTTGAACACTTCCGAGTTGTCCCAGATCTCCTTGAAATGCTGCCGGGTCACATCTCCGCATTCCACATCCAGGAACCCGCAGGTCTGAACCCTGCCCGTATGAGAGACAAAGCAGAAGCCGGTTCCTGCAAGGCAGCCCCGGGTGACCGCATCCAGGCCGTGGCTTTCAAAGGTAACCTTTTCCCCGTCCTCTTTGGCCCGCTGCCGCAGAATCCGGTAATAGTGGGGCGCACAGGTGGCTTTCAGCTGAAGGTCGGTGTTTCCGCGCTGGTCGTAAAACCAGTTGAGAGCGGATTCATATTCCGCCGCATCGATTTCATTGTCCACGATGTACTTGCCCCGGCCCGTGGGAACCAGAAGGAAAATATGATGGGCAACTGCTCCCACGTCTTCTGCAAGCTTGAAGATTTTCGGGATTTCTTCGAGATTGTCTTTGGTGATGGTGGTGTTGACCTGGAACTCGATCCCTTCCTGCTTTGCCGTTTCGATACCGTCAAGGGCCTTGTCAAATGCGCCACGGACCCCCCGGAAATCGTCATGGCTGTCACTTGTGGCCCCGTCCAGGCTGATGCTGATCCGTTTGATTCCGGATTCTTTCATTTTTCGGGCGTTTTCCCTTGTGATCAGGGTGCCGTTGGGCGCCATTACCATTCTCAACCCGATACGGGTGCCGTACGAGGCGATATCAAAAATGTCCTCGCGCAAAAGGGGCTCTCCGCCGGTGAGGATCACGATGGGCTCGCCCGTCTCCCTGATCTGGTCCAGCAGGGCGAAACTTGCGTCCGTATCAAGCTCTCCGCTGTACGGATGATCTTCTGCAAGCGCTCTGCAGTGCTTGCAGGACAGGTTGCACCGCCGGGTGGTTTCCCAGGCGACCAGGCGAAGGTTCTTCCGGCTGTCCTGTTTTTTTTCCGAGTGGTTCATAGGTTTTTGAGCTCCTTTGCCGCTTCAACCGCGGAATAGGTAAGTATCATATCCGCCCCGGCCCGTTTCATGGACAAAAGGCTTTCCATGATCACCTCTTTGCCGTCCATCCATCCCATCATTTCGGCCGCCTTGATCATGGAGAACTCGCCGCTGACGTTGTAGGCAGCGATGGGAAGGTCGATCTCCTCCTTGAGCCTGTAGATGATATCCAGATAGGCGAGAGCCGGTTTCACCATGATGATGTCCGCCCCTTCTTCCACATCCATGGTGGCCTCTCTGACAGCCTCGGTGGAGTTGGCAGGATCCATCTGGTAGGTTTTCCGATCGCCGAAAGCAGGAGCGGAGTCTGCGGCCTGGCGGAAAGGGCCGTAAAAAGCGGAGCTGTATTTCACGGCATAGGACATGATCGGTGTCTGGGAAAAACCTTCTTCATCCAGGGTCTGGCGGATTTCATTGACTCTGCCGTCCATCATGTCGGATGGTGCCACCATGTCCGCCCCGGCCTTTGCATGGGAAAGCGCGGTTCTGGCAAGAAGATCCAGGGACGCATCGTTGTCGATGATGCCGTTTTCCACCACGCCGCAGTGGCCGTGGTCCGTATACCCGCAAAGGCATACATCCGTGATCACGGAAAGTTCCGGTACGGCGTTTTTGATTTCATTGACGGCCTTCTGGACAATACCGTCTTCCGCATAGGCTTGTGTGGCCAAAGGATCTTTGCTGTCCGGAACACCGAACAGGAGCACGGCCGGAATCCCAAGGTTCCAGGCTTCTTCGGCGTATTGGACCATATAGTCGCACGACATCCGGAAATGGCCGGGCATGGAGTCGATGGGCTTTTTAACACTCTTTCCGGTAACGGCGAACATCGGCAGAATCAGATCATCCGTATGAAGGTTCGTCTCCCGGACCAGCCGCCTGAAATTTTTCTTTTCTCTGAGCCTTCTTGCCCTGTAATCGGGAAAAATCAATTTCGGGTCTCCTTTTGTATTTCTTCATCAGTCAGATAACAGGCCGGGTCGCTGTCCCAGGGATCCCCTGCAACGGATTCTCCTCTTGCCCTGAAATTTCCGCCGCAGATATCGAGCCAGTTGCAAGCGGCGCATCTTCCCTTTATGTGTTTTTTCTTTTCCTTGAGCTGCATCAGGAACGTGTTGGACTCGTCCGTCCATATGTCGGAAAAGGGCTTTGTCCGGATATTGCCCAGAACCTTTTCCCGCCAGAACTGGTCCGGGTGAACCTGCCCGTCCCAGCTGATACAGCCGATGCCCCTTCCGGAATTGTTGCCTTCGTTCATTCTCAAAAGCTCAAGGACTTCGGCAGCCCTTTCCGGGTTTTCCTGCATCAGTTTGAGATACACGTACGGGCCGTCCGCATGGTTGTCCACTGTGAGAATTTCTTTTGGTTTGCCCCTCTCATGCAGATCCCTGGTTCTTTCCATGATCAAATCCAGTGTTCTCCGGGTTTCTTCATGGGAGAGATCCTCTTTGGCAATCTCGGATCCACGGCCCGAATAGACCAGGTGATAAAAACAGGCCCTGGGGATGTCCATTTCTTCGAGAAGGTCGAAAATCCCGGGGATTTCAGCTGCATTGCGTTTGTTGATGGTAAACCGCAAGCCGACTTTGATACCGGCGTCCTTGCAGTTCCGGATCCCGTTAATGGCTTTTTTGAATGCGCCCGGTACCTGCCGGAAACCGTCATGGGTTTGTTCAAGTCCGTCCAGGCTGATGCCCACATAAGACAGCCCGATCTCTTTCAGGGTTTGAGCCTTTTCCCGGGTAATCAACGTGCCGTTGGTGGAAATGACGGCCCTCATGCCTTTGCTCACCGCGTATTCGGCATATTCGGCCAGTCTCGGGTGGACAAGAGGCTCGCCCCCTGAAAAAAGCAGCACAGGGACACCGAATCCGGCAAGGTCGTCGATCATGCGGATGGACTCTTCATGGGAAAGTTCGTTCTGATAATCGATGTCTTCGGATTTGGCATAGCAGTGAACACATTTGAGATTGCACCGCCGGGTCATATTCCAGACCACCACCGGTTTTTTGTCCACGGAGAACTGAAG
>CAYFVA010000299.1:0-3044 GCA_964346265.1 uncultured Desulfobacterales bacterium | reverse complement strand
CGCAGTCAAGCGCCGCCTCCCTGTAGGCGTCAAACGCAAGTTCCTTTATCGAACCCGGATAGGTTCTGACAAAGTGGCTCTGTCCCACGCCTATAATTCCGACTTTTCCCATATTTCCTCCTTTGCAGGAATCGCAAGGTCCGTTATCGCCTTGAAGTGAAGGAAGTTGCTTACCGCACCCGGCCACAGCAACATCACAGTTAATTTATAGCTATATTCCAGCTGTCCGTCAAGACCAATTTTGCATTCAGTGAAAAATCAAACGTTTTGTTCGTTACACCAGCGGTTCTGCAAGTGTTTTCAGCCGACCGGCGCTTTGCCGCATCCGGCAGTCCGGACATACATAGGGACCTGCGGGTGCAAGTTCTCCGGTCCGTTTTTGAAGTTCTTTGAAATAATTTTCGCCGACCCCTTCCTTTTCGCAGACACTGCAGCGAACCATAGGGGTTTCGGCAAAAACCGTTCCGGTGAACACGGTCTGCACCGTCTCTTTCTTTATTATGTTCACGGCCCCTGTGGGGCAGACCGATTCACAGGCCCCGCATCCGGTGCAGGTATCCTTTGAAGGATGAAACCCGTCAAACACCAGCCTCCCCTGGCCGGTTTCCCGGAATGCGATGAAATCGGCACCGGTTTCACTGCAGGCGAGTTCACACATGCCGCACCCGATGCAGATATCGCACCGAAGACAGCGGACGGCCTGGGTTGCGGCATCCTCCGCCGAAGGCGGTTCAATGTAAGATTTGTCCGTTTCCGGTGAGGCAAAACCTCTTTCATTTACAGAAGAGGCAATGATCGCCGTATCCGTCCTTTTCAACGGCCGATCCCATGAAAAGCTCCGGTTTCCGGCACCTGCGGCGCAATCGCCATCTTCCATCGGGGTTATGATGAAATCCGGACCAAAAGCTCTCGTGTTTCCGGTCCTTTCCGCCTGTTCCGTTACAGCCGCATGTGCTGTTTTTTCCGAAAGATACCGGTGGATGGCACCGGCTGCCTGCTTGCCGGATCTCACCGCCCGGACTGCGATATTCGGACCGTACGCGACGTCTCCCCCGGCAAAGACGCTCTCAACACCGGTTTCGAGGGTGACGGGATCGGTTTTGACAAATCCTTTTTCCGTGGGGATACCGGAAGATTCCGCGAACGAAAGATCGCAGTCCTGGCCCGCCGCCACCAGCACATGGCCGCACTTGACGGTCCTTGTGCGGTCTGCATCAAATTCGGGGCTGAACCTTCCGTGTTCATCAAACACGCTTTTGCAGTACTGGAATGTGATCTCCCCGGTTTCCTTTACTTCTACCGGTCCCCAGGAATTTCTGATCTTCACTCCTCTTTCCCTGACATGATCGATTTCCCGGGGCGATGCCGGCATCTCCCCACGGCTTTCCAGACAGACCATTTCCACTGTCTCCGCCCCGTGGTCCAGTGCTGCGGCAGCCACGTCCGCGGCAACATTTCCGCCGCCGATCACCACGACACTGCCGGACAAAGCAGGTTTTTCCCCCTGGTTCACCCTTTTGAGAAAATCGATTCCCCCGGTTACAAACGGCAGCTCGATTCCCTTCATGGGAATCTTTTTGCTCACATGGGCCCCGGTGGCGATGAACACGGCATCAAAACCGGATTCCAGAAGATCGGGAATATGTTCGATTCTCGTTTCAGACTCGATTTTCACCCCCCTTTCCCGGATCCATGCGATTTCGCCGTCCAGTACCTCTTCAGGCAACCGGTATCCGGGGATGCCGTACCGGAGCATCCCGCCCGGCTTTTCCTGGTCATCGAAAACCGTCACCCCGTGCCCCGGGAGGGCCAGATAAAATGCTGCAGTGAGCCCTGCCGGACCCGCCCCGACGATCGCGACTTTTCGACCGGAGGACTGTTCTTTGACAAATTCGGGGTATGGATTGTTTTGCGCTGCCTGCCGTGCCACGCAGGATTTCATGGATCCGATGGTGACCGGCATGTCGATGCAGTTTCTCAGGCACGCATCTTCACAGGGGGCCGGGCACACCAGCCCGCATACATGGGGAAACGGGTTGTCATAGAGGATGGTTTCAAGGGATTTGTTCCAGTGGCCTGTTCCCGCCAGATGAATAAATCCGGGAATATCGATATGGGCCGGGCATGCGCGTTGGCAGGGGGGAATTTGTTTTTCATCAAAACAGGTATGAAAAGCGCATTCCCTATCTTGAACATGATCGGCAAAAATCTTTCCATGCCCTGTCAAAAGATCGATGATCATGCCTGCCGCCTGTTCGTCAACCTCCTGTAAAAGAGCGGCGCACTCTTCAAGTTCACCGGCCACTGAAGAGGCAGCCGTTCCCACTGTAACGGAACGTACCAGTCTTGCACACAAGGCGAGAAGACTCTTTTTCCGTGGTTCCCCCTCCGCCTGTTTCCAGCGCCTGTAAAGGTTTTGTGCGGCCTCGTCCACGGGGCATCTTTCCTGCGGCAGGCTCATGGTTTTCCCTTTTTTACGGTTGGTCTCTACCGGACAATGCCGCTTTGAGTTTCTCCCCCTGTTTTTTCCGCGCCGCGCTCCCGTTTTTCTGTTTGTTTTCAAACCGGAGGGCGCCGGCGTCGCAGAACCTCACACACTGGGGATCCCCTTGGCACTGTTCGCACTTGATCACCTTCTTGTCGGCAAAGTCGTACATCATCAGGCCGAACGGACAGGCTGCGACACACATTCTGCATCCGATGCACCGGTCGTAGTTCACCGTCACCACCCCGGTATCCGGATTTTTTTCCAGGGCGTTCACCGGGCAGACTTCCCTGCACATGGGGGTATCGCACTGCTGGCAGACCATGGGCACCACAACCCCCTCAAGGTCCCACCGCATCACTTTGATCCGGGCCCGGTAGGGGTTGACCACGTTCTCGTTCACCACCGAGCAAACCTGTTCGCATATTCTGCAGCCCGTGCAGATCTCCGGGTCGATCACAAGTACTTTTTCCATTGCATACTCCCTGGCTTTAGTCAACAGATTCAAGACCCAGCGTTTTCAGTTTTTCCGGCGTGGGCACCCCGTTTTCATCCCAGC
>CAYFVA010000298.1:0-3044 GCA_964346265.1 uncultured Desulfobacterales bacterium | reverse complement strand
AATCAGCCCGGCCACCTGCACCACTTTGTATACCGCGCCGTTGTCCGTCTTTATGGCAAGGGCGTTTCGTTCGTTGTGTTCGGATGCCTTGTCAAAGGATGCGTTGACAAACCTGCCAGGGGTGTAGCAAACCTCCTGTACGGTTCCGGAGAACGGGATCCGGTTCACGTGTACATTGAACACGTTCATGAAAATGCTGACCTTCTGCATGGGGGAATCCACGTACTCGCCCTCTTTTACCTGATCAATCCGGATGATCCTGCCGTCGGCAGGGGATATCAACGCATTCTCAGGTCCGGAGAACTCTCTTTCCGGGTCCCGGAAAAACCAGCAGATGAATCCGGTCATCAACAGGCAGAGGATCGCCGCCCACAACGGACCGGTATAAAAAAAAATTCCTGTAATCATTCCCGCCGCGGCAATGAATTTCACTCCCGGAACCGCAACAGGCAAATATGAATTTACAGGCCAGTTCAGCAAACTCATGGATTTTATTTCTCTCTTCTTTCCATCAATGATTCATGTACCAGAGAATCGCCTGATTGTCAACAGCGACTCAATTTACGGCACAGGCAATCGTATGAATTCTCACATGAAAGACCGGGCACCTTCCCGGCATCAGACACGGACTTTCATTTGCCTGCATTCACTTTTGCATCCGGTTTCCGGATATATTCCGGCACCAGGGAGTCCGCTTCCTGCCTCAGGAGGCCCGGGTCATTGAAAACGGGGATTGCAAGAGATGCCGCCTTGATATGGTTCTGGCTTGCCGGAACGAACCTGGCTTTTCCCTCGAGATGGTCCGTGAGAAAATCCTTGTACGCAACAGCCCCGGATCCGACAAACAGAGTCTCGCAGTCAATCATGTCAAGGAGTTCGGAAGGAGCGAGCACGTATGCCGGTCCCTTTTCCACGAGAGTCCCCCGGGAAAATCGGTACCGGCATGCATACACTTCCTTCCGCCGTGCATCCATCAAGGTGACCATCGGCAGGTCTGTTGCGGAAAACCGGTATGCCGGCCCGTCCATGCTGGATATGCCCACAGCCGGCCTGGATGCGGCACAGGCAAGCCCCTTTACCACGCTGATACCGATCCTCAAGCCTGTGAAACTCCCCGGACCCCGGGCCGCCACAAACGCATCCACATCCTTGGCCCCGATCCCGGCCCGGTTTTCCAGAAGGTGCCGGATCATATCCATCAGCCGTTTGGAATGGGTTTGGCGATCCAGCCAGGATTCTTCACAAACAAGATCCCCGTCTTCCATGAAAGCAACGCTGCAGAGAGGTTCCGCGGTGCTGACGGCAAGAATTTTCAACTTTCTTCCGCCGCCTCGAACACCAGATCCACCACCTGGTCCAGGTCTTTGACCTTGATGAATTTGAGTTTCTTTTTCACGCTTTTGGGCATTTCGATCAAATCCTTGTTGTTCTTCTCCGGCACGAGCACCGTTTTCAATCCGGCCCGCACCGCTCCGAGGGCTTTTTCCTTTACTCCGCCCACCGGCATCACCCGGCCTCTCAGGGATATCTCCCCTGTCATGCCCACCTTGTGATCCACCGGTTTGCCGGTGAAAGCGGAAATCATGGCAATGGCCATGGCCACGCCCGCGGACGGGCCGTCCTTCGGAATGGCCCCGGCCGGCACATGGATATGCACATCATTGTTATCCATGAGCTTTTCCTCGATTCCCAGCTTTTCTATATTGGTCTTGGTATACGTATATGCCGCCCGGGCGGACTCCTGCATGACCTCGCCCACCTGTCCGGTAACGGTCAGTTCCCCCTTTCCCGGATAAAGCGCCACTTCTATGTACAGGTGCTCCCCGCCGACTTCGGTCCAGGCAAGACCGGTGGCAAGGCCCACCTGGCTGTCCTCCTGGTCCAGCTCCGGCATAAATTTCGGGGGCCCCAGATAGGTGGACAGATTCTGCCGGGTAATGGAAAACTTGCCCTTCTTGCCTTCGGCGATCTGCCGGGCAATTTTCCTGCAGATCTTGTCGAGATTGCGTTCCAGTCCCCTGAGCCCCGCCTCCAGGGTATATTCGGTGATAATGGTCTGCATGGCGTTGGGGCTGATGTGGATGGACCGCCGGATCAGGCCGTTATCCTTGAGTTTTCTGGGCAGAAGATGCCTGCGTGCGATCTGTTCCTTTTCTTCAACGGTATATCCGGACAGGTGAATCACCTCCATCCGGTCAAGCAGGGCGGACGGGATGGTATCCGAAATATTGGCGGTAAGGATGAAAAGTACGTTGGACAGATCAAACGGCATATTCAGGTAATGATCCGAAAACCGGGAATTCTGTTCCGGGTCCAGAGCTTCCAGGAGAGCCGAAGACGGGTCCCCCCGGAAATCGTTGCCCAGCTTGTCGATCTCGTCGAGCATGAACACCGGGTTGTTGGTTTTACACTGCCGCAGTCCCTGGAGGATCCGTCCCGGCATCGCCCCGATATAAGTCCGCCTGTGCCCCCTGATTTCAGCTTCATCCCGGATTCCGCCCAGGGATACCCGGAAAAATTTGCGTTTCATGGCTTTGGCGATGGCCTGGCCCAGTGATGTCTTGCCGACACCCGGAGGCCCCACGAAACAGAGGATCTGCCCTTTCTTTTTGGGGTTCAGAAGCCGTACGCTCAGGTATTCGAGGATACGCTCCTTTACCCGGTCAAGACCGTAATGGTTTTTTTCCAGAAGTTCGGCCGACTTTTTGATATCAAGAAAATCCTTTGTGGATTTATTCCAGGGAAGCTCCACCACGCAGTCGAGATAGGTTTTGACAATCGAGGCCTCGGAAGAGTCAAAATGCATCTGCTCTAAACGCCTGACCTGCTTTAGCGCTTCTTCTTCCGCCTCTTCAGGCATTTTCGCCTTCTTGATTTTCTTTTTGTACTCTTCGATTTCCGCTATCTTGTCATCCCCTTCTCCCAGCTCCTTGTGAATGGCCTTGACCTGTTCTCTTAAATAATAGTCCCGCTGGTTTTTGGAGATTTCATCCTTGACGTTGGTCTGGATCTTGGCCTGAATGGCGGAAAGATCGATCTCCCGG
>CAYFVA010000297.1:0-3056 GCA_964346265.1 uncultured Desulfobacterales bacterium | reverse complement strand
CCGCCTTTGCCGCTGCCGAAGCTGCTCTTCCAGCCGAGCCCCATCTCTTCGATGGGAGCTGCTTCAGGTTCCGGTCCCACGTGAGAGGCATCACCCGCGCCATGACACTTGCCGAACGTGTGGCCGCCGGCCACAAGTGCGACGGTCTCTTCGTCGTTCATGGCCATACGGGCGAAAGTCTCCCGGACGTCTTTCCCGGAGGCGACCGGATCCGGGTTGCCGTCCGGGCCTTCCGGGTTCACATAGATCAGCCCCATCTGCACGGCGGCAAGAGGATTTTCCAGTTCCCGGTCACCGGAATACCGGCTTTTCGGTTTTTCACTTGTAGCCAGCCATTCCTCTTCAGCACCCCAGTAAATGTCCTCTTCCGGTTCCCAGACATCCTCGCGCCCGCCGGCGAAACCGAACGTCCTGAAACCCATTGACTCGAGCGAACAATTGCCGGCAAGAATCATGAGATCGGCCCAGGAGATTTTTTTGCCGTATTTCTGTTTGATCGGCCAGAGCAGGCGGCGGGCCTTGTCGAGGTTCACGTTGTCGGGCCAGCTGTTCAGCGGCGCAAACCGCTGATTGCCCGTTCCGCCTCCTCCGCGGCCGTCACCCATCCGGTAGGTGCCTGCACTGTGCCACGCCATACGGATAAAGAGCGGCCCGTAATGACCGTAATCAGCCGGCCACCACTCCTGCGAATCGGTCATCAATGCATACAGGTCCTCCTTGACCGCCGCAAGATCCAGTTTTTGAAACTCCTCGGCATAGTTGAAATCTTTTCCCATGGGGTTGCTCATACTGGAATGCTGATGAAGGACCTTCAAATTCAGCTGATTCGGCCAGAAGTCCTGGATCGAAGTGCCGCCTCCGGCGACCGGTTTTCCCGTCTGACCCGTTACCGGGCACTTGCTGTTTTCACTCATACTGTTTCCTCCTTTTGTTGTTTGATTTTTGCGCCGGCCTTCTTCTATGATTATCATGTTTCGGCGCCGATCCATCCGGTTCCCGTCTGTTTACAGAAATTCGATATTACATGAGAACAATTATCAATAAATGGCAAAAAAAATCATTCTTTTTCCGCCATACAATTGCTGCATATACCGAAAAAGTCCAGTCTGTGATTCAGAACTTCAAAATTCGTCTCTGAGGCAACCTCTTTTTTCATTTCATCCAGACTCTCAAGATCCGGATCTACAATTCTTCCGCACTTGACACAGATGACGTGTGGATGGGGGAGAGGGTTGCTGCCGTCGTATCGGTTGCTCCCCTCCGGAAACCCCAATTCAAGAACTTCCCCCAATGATTTCATTAATACAATATTTCTGTACACAGTGGCAAGACTCATTGTGGGAAAATCTTTTTTAATCCGGTCGTGGATATTCTCCACACTGGGATGCTGTTCACTTGCGGCGAGAATTTTCACGATCGCCATTCTCTGCGGCGTTATTTTGTGACCATGATCCCGCAGTTTCCGGATCATGGTTTCGAATCTTTTTTTTTGGTCTGCCACCTGGCCCCTCTTTTTAAATAAGAATAATTATCAATTAACACAGGTTCTCTTCCCCTGTCAAGTGTTTTGTGTTCAGGAAGAGGGCTCTCGGTCCACGATCGCCTGATAGAGCACATAGTATTTGTTGATATTACTCACGTATTGAACGGTTTCCTGTCCGATCAGGCGTAAAGCCGCTATCTCGGCATTCCTGAACCACCTGTTTTCGTCCAGCCCCATTTGTTCGGCCATGGCTCGAACTTTTCGGATTTTGGCCGGACCTGCGTTATAGGCGGCCAGAGTCATCCGGACACGGTCCTGGGGCCTCATGTCCTCTTTGCTGTAGTAATGATTCCGCAGAAAGGCCAGGTATTTCACCCCTGCATGAACATTGTTTTCAACATTGCGAATGTTACTGATTCCGACTTTTTTGTCTTTCGCGGTGGAAGGAAGCACCTGCATCAGGCCCACGGCACCGGCGCCGCTTGTTTTGGAATGATCCAGACCGGATTCCTGGAACGCCACTGCCAGTATCAAGAGCCAGTCAAATTCGTACTGTTTTGCATATTTTTGAATAACGGCTTTGTATTGCTGCAGTTTTTCCCAGTTCTCCGGGTCTTTCGGGTTTTCGAGTTTCCTGGCCTGCTCGAAATATCTTTTGAAATAAATATTCCCCAGCATTGTTCCTTTTTTATGAGTCTTTATGAAACGGTTCAGACTGTTTTTCAAGGCGGGGTTTTCCTTTCGGACCATCCATGCGATTTCAGATCCTTCCCTGAGAACAAGCGTTTTATGAATTTCTATGTTTTCGAGTACACCGGACCAGGCCTGTGCGATATGGGAATCCGCCACGGTGATGTCCAATGCACCGGAATTCACCATTTCAAGGATACTTTCCGTTTCAAGTTCCTCGCTGAGAAGTTCAATTCGGACATGTTGACTGCCTGCTTTCTTCAACCTGCGGTTGAGACGTTCAAGACTTTCAAAATAGCTGCTGCTTTTGCGCACATACACTTTCTTACCGCCAAGATCGGACAATTTTTCAAGCTTATCCACCTGCCGGTTGGTGACCACGACTTCATTGACATCTTTGAGATAGGGGTCGGTGTACGCCACCTGCTTTTTCCTTTTCTCTGTGATGGTCAGGCCGGCCGCAGCAATGTCCCCGTATCCCTGAATCAGTTTCGGGATCAGTTCATCTCTTGAAACCGGAATAAATTCGAGCACTACTTTCAAATCTTTTCTGCCGGCCGACCGGTTCAGAAAATTTTCATATCCCTTTAAAAGAGAATATTCATACCCGACCAGATGACCGTCTGATACAAAAAAATTGGTCCGGTTCAGTGTGGTCAACACCCGGATGAACTTTTTTTCCAGCAAACCGGGAAGATCGTCTGTATAGGATTTCGACATATGAGCACCCAGCTGCAGCCGCAGTGCATCTTCCTGCTGCAATCGGGTTTGATCCTGTTTCCCGGGAAGAAACACCGTCAAAACCACAATGGTGGAAACCACCGCAAGAACAATCAGAGAAATTCCGGTAATCAGCCATACATTTTTTTTCATTTTTCTCCTT
>CAYFVA010000296.1:0-3127 GCA_964346265.1 uncultured Desulfobacterales bacterium | reverse complement strand
TTATTTCTCCCGTATCAATCCCACAAACGCCCGCACATTTCCGTTGGAATCCATGAGGTGAAACGCACTGGTCTCCCCCGGGAATACCGTGCCATCCTTCTTTTTATACTGAATGGTCTTGATGAATCCTCCCTCCGGGTTCTGTTTGTGCAAAGATTCTCCCATTCCGGCATGCTCTTTTTGTTCGGCATAGATTTCGCTGGTATTTTCGCCTTTGAGTTCGTCCAGGCTGTATCCGAAAAGCTTTTCAAAGGCCGGGTTTGCATCCATGATCCGGCGTTCGGTATCCGCCACCAGGATGGCGTCCCTGTTGCATTCAAAGAGCCTGCGGTACTGTTCCTCACTTTCACTGAGCGCATTTTCCCGCTCGGTTTTGGCGGTAATGTCGTCCAGGGTGAACACCACGGAAAGGACCCGGCCGGAATCGTCAAATACCGGAGCACCGCTGATGGACAAGAGAACCGGTGTATGATCGTCCACCTGAATATAATGGCGGAAATCGTATACCGGCTCCCCGGTTTTCATGACCCGGCTGAAAGGCAGGTCTTCAGCGGAAATCGGCTTCCCGTCCACGGACGTGATCCGCCACCTTCCGTCGTCATATGTCCGGTTGCTGATCTGGCTCTCCGTGATCCGCAGCATTGTCCGTGCCTGCTTGTTGGCAAAGGTGATGGTTCCGTCCCGGTCCACAACGGTTTTGGCCACCGGGCTGTAATCCAGGCTCTTGTAGATCAGCTCGTAGCTTTTATCCCTTTCAATTTCAAGCTGCTTTTCCCTGTTGATGTCGGCCAGAATACCTGCAATCTCCTGTATATTCCCCTGTCCGTCCCTGCGGACGACGCCGCCCCTGTCCCGGACCCAGACATAGTCGCCGTCCCTGTTTTTCAGCCGGTATTTGATATCATACACCTTGGATCCGTCATTCAGCATATCGTACACAAGGCTTTTGACGCGGCCTGTATCTTCCGGATGAATCAACGACCGGTAGGCTTCACAGGCCTGACCGATTTCCTTGCCGCCCATGCCGGTGATCTGTTCGATCCTGCTGCTGAACCTCATCCGGTCTGCGGGCACATCCCAGTCCCACCAGGCAAGATTGCCAATGTCAAGTGCGCGTTCCAGCCTGTCCTGAAGGGCTTCCGCTTTTTCTTCCGTTGTCTTGAGAGGCGTGATATCGATAAAGGTCACGGTGACACCCTCTACGGCATTTTCCTCGGTCCGGTAGGGCAGCATCCGCACCATATACCAGTTTCCGGCCGAATCCTGCATCTCCCGCTCCTTTGCGGCGAGAGTTGCGAAAATATCCTCGATATCCTCGGTAAATCCCTCGTAAATCTTGCCGGTGGCAAGGTCCTGTATGGGCCGGCCTATGTCCCCTTCCCTGATACTGGTAAGCTGACCTGCCACTTTGGTGAACTTCCGGATCCGCTTTTTCCGATCCAGAAACAGAGCACCGATGCCGGTATTCACGAGCAGATTGGTCATGTCATTGTTGAGTTCGGACAGCTCCTGGATTTTCTCCTGGTATTCCGAGTTGATGGTATACAGCTCCTCGTTCACCGACTGGAGCTCTTCGTTTGTGCTCTGAAGCTCCTCGTTGGAGGCCACAAGCTCCTCGTTGGAAGTCTGCAGCTCCTCATTCGAGGTCTCGAGTTCTTCCACGGTGGCCTGGAGACTCTCCTGCTTGACCTGAAGCTCTTTTTCCAGTTCCACAACCCGTTCCTGGTAGCGGCTGTCAAAATCCTGAGCCTCCACAATGTTTTCCGATCCGCTGTCCGACTGTTCATGGGGAATGAAACTGACCAGATAATTTACGGCCCGGGTCCTGGGGTCTTCGGCCATCCGTACGTTCAGGTCGATTTTGTTCTCCGGATCGGTCTCCGGGGAAATATTGGTAAAGCTTACACCGGTCTTTTCCTTCCCGGCCCTGCGCAAAAGACTTCGAAGCGCGACCTTCAGGTCATCCGGCAGCATTCCCATGATGTTGACGCTCATTTTGCCGCTGGGGATTTTCAGGTACCGGCCCAGGTCATGAATCGTATACACGATATCGTAGTTGCTGTCGATCACCACGGAGGGCGGGATATGCCAGCTCAAAAGGTTCTCGAGCATGGATTCGGAAAATCCGGCTTTCGCAGGCGATCGGGTTTCGGTCAGCCGGGGCTGACGACGCCTGTCCTTCAGTCCCTTTTGAAGATCAGTGGCCATCAGAATCGGATCTTTCATGAAGGACCCTTGTCCGGGTACACTCTGATAGATCTTCCATTTTTTATCCAGGGGGGAAAAGCCGTTGCTGAGGTTGCCGATGGACTCACTACTGCCCAGAAACAAAAAGCCCTTGTCCTGGAGCGAGTAGTACAGCTTGGCTAAAACTTTCTGCTGGGCTTCCGGGGTGAAATAGATGAGCATGTTCCGGCAGGAAATCAGGTCTATTTTGGAAAACGGCGGATCCTGAAGGATATCATGCCGGGCGAACACCACCATCCGGCGGATCGCCTCGTTCACCTCAAGCCCCTTGTCCGTGGTGGTGAAATACTTTCCAAGCCTTTCCGCAGACACATCCGATGCAATACTGTCCGGATAGATCCCCGCCCCGGCAATCTCGATGGCTTCATAATCGATGTCCGTGGCAAATATCTTGATATCCGCGCTCACGGAATTGGCCTCCATGTATTCCTTGCACAGGATCGCCGTGGAATAGGCTTCCTCGCCTGTGGAGCATCCGATGCCCCAGATTCGGACCTTCGGTCTCTGTTTGCCGTCGGACTGGAAAATTTTGGGCAGCACTTTCTCCTGTACCCCGGCATAGGCATCTTTTTCCCTGAAAAAGCTGGTCACCCCGATCAGAAGCTCTTTGTACAAAAGGTTGACCTCGTTGGGGTCATACTCGAGAAAATGCACGTAATCATCCAGACTGACAAACTGGTTGATGGTGATCCGTTTTTCCAGCCGCCGCAAAATGGTGGTCTGCTTGTAGTGGTAAAAATCCGTGCCCTTCTTGTCCCGGATAATCGAGATAATCTTGGACAAGTAGTCCTTGTCCTTTGAAATTTCCACCTCGATATCCTCGGCCTTCCGGATAAACGGGTGCTTGAAATAGTTCTGCAGCTCGACCGGCATCTTGTCC
>CAYFVA010000295.1:0-3133 GCA_964346265.1 uncultured Desulfobacterales bacterium | reverse complement strand
ACTGCGATTTGATCCTGCCCGTGGATTTTTCATACACCTTCAACATAAATTTACCTGCCTTACGTGTCAATATTGCCGGATAACATCGACGAGTTCTTTGATGTGCCGGTTGATTCCTTCGATATCAAAAGCCTGCGCCAGCCTGTACAGTTCATCGCCGTATACGGAAAGAGGGGAAAACTGAAATTCCGTCCCCATGGTTTTCAGGTTCAGGGCGATTTGTTTGACCGTACTGAAGGTCATACCGTGCTCCAGTTCCGCAAGTTCAGGCAAAATATCCTCTTCAAGTTTCTTTCTAAGCTTTGGTGCCGATTTGCCCTGCATCTCTAAAATCTCCCGGATACGGTCTGCTTCAGGAATTTCCGGGGAATGCTCCAGTGTGTATCCGGGCAGATGCCGGGCAATTTCCCTGAAAAGAGAACCCGCATCGATCGGCTTGCCCAGATAGCCGTCAGGTGTTGTGCCAACCGGAGAATCGTTTATGCCGCGGGGAGGGGCCGTTGTCATGAGAAGTACCGGAATGCCGGAAAAGGCAGGATCCTGTTTGATTGTTTCCACGGCCTCGTTTCCATTCATGTCAGGCATTCCTGCATCCATCAGGACAAGGTCCGCCTTTTTTTCCAGTGCTATAAAAATACTCTGTTCAGCGTTTTCCGCCTCGATTACTTTCAGGTTCGCCCTTTCCAGGTGCTTTTTCAGCATAATCCGGATGATGCTTTCGTCGTCCGCCACCAGTACGGTTTCTCCTGAGAATATGAGTTTCTCATGGTTGATAGGGTCAAGGTGGTCTTCAGCGGGTTCATGGGAGCTGATTTTCACACCCGGCAGGAAAATTGAAAACGAACTGCCCTCCCCGGGGGTACTCCGGACCGATATTCGTCCGCCCATCAGATGCACAAGCCGTCTGCTGATGGAAAGCCCCAGGCCGGTACCTCCGAAGATCCGGGTGGTGCCCGAGGATTGCTGTTGAAACGCTTCAAAGATCAGTTCGATCTTTTCTTCGGGAATCCCGATGCCGGTGTCTTTCACATGGATTTCAAGGTCCACCGTGCCGTTTTGCTCATCCTTGTCCGCAGCATGTGCACTCAGGCGGACACTTCCTTTTTCCGTAAATTTAACCGCGTTGCCCGCAAGATTCATCAAAACCTGGCGAAGCCGGATATCATCAAGAAAAAGATGGGGCGGAATCGCGTCGTCAACGCTCTGTTCAAACCGGATCGCTTTTTTCTTTGTCTTGATTTCGAATGTTCGGCGGATTTCCCGGAAAAGGGCGGTAAGATTCACGGAAACACAATGAATCTCCATCATTCCCGCCTCGATTTTGGAAAGATCCAGGATATCGTTCAGGGAGTTCAGCAGTGTTTTCCCCGCCGTCCTGATGGTCTCCAGGTAACTTTTCATCTCCGGATCCGACGTCATGGTCATCAGAAGCTCGCTGAAACCGATGATCGAGTTCAAAGGGGTCCGGATTTCATGGCTGATATTGGCCAGAAGCTCGCTTTTGGCCTTGTTTGCATTTTCAAGCTCCTGCTCTTTCTCCTTGCGGGTAGTAATTTCAGTCTTTAAGGCCTCGTTTGTTGTTTTCAGCTCTTTTGTCCGTTCGGCCACCCGATTTTCCAGTTCCCGATAGGATTTCTGCAGCTCTTTTTCCATCTCTTTTTTCGCCGTGATATCCCTTGCATTGATGACGAATCCCTGAACTGCGGGATCTTCCAGAAGGCTCTGGCTGATGGATTCAACAGTTCGGAAAGATCCGTTTCTGTGCCTGACCCGGAATTCCACCGGCGGATTGGCGCCTTTGGTTTGCGTCCGTTTTTTGTAAAGGGAAAAGATCCAGTCTCTGTCCTCCGGGTGAATCAGTTCAATACAGTTCCTGTTGACCAGGTCGTCCTTTGTGTAGCCCATAAAACGTTCGGTTGAGGGGCTGCAGTACAGGACGTTTCCGTCCCGGTCGAGAACGAGAATGATATCAGAGGCGTTTTCGATCAGGGACCGGAAATACTCTTCTTTATGCTGGAGCGTTGTAAGCGTTTGTTTGAGTCTCTCACCCATGGTGTTGAATACCATGGCAAGACGTCCGAATTCGTCCTCGTTCTCCACATGAATGCGGTAATCAAGGTTCCCGCTTCCGATCTGTTCGGCTCCCAGGGTTAAAGACCGGAGCGGCCTCAAAAGCCGGCGTGTCAGCATCATTAATGCGGCTGCGATCACAATCATGCCGACGGTGCCGATGACTGCCAAAAGTGGTATGGTCCGGCCGGCGGCCCCGTAGAATTCATGCCGGGAACCAGAGGCCAGAATGTACCAGTCCCACGGTTCGAAATACTCGTAAACGGCAAGGTGCTCTTTTCCGTCCACGGTATACCTGACCTTTCCGCTCCTGCCGGACAGCTGTGAAAACCACTGTTCCGACGAGACATCCCTTCCCCTGCGGTTCTGTTCCGGGTGAACGGTGATGATCCCTGCATTGCTGACGGCGAAAATATATCCCTGTTCACCCACCTCAATATTTGATATCTCCGCGCCTGCGTCAATTTTGGCCTTTTTTACGCTTGCAGGGACTTCATGAAGATTGTACAGGTAAAGATTGGCTTCCTGTTTCTCCACCACTGCCAGAGCTTTTGACAGCATGGCTGAAATCCATGTCTCTCCCAGGTCATCAAGGGATTGGGCACTGAAATAGCTGGTGATGCTCATCAGGGTGAACACCAGAAGCAGGACCAGGGGCAGGGTGGTAATGAGGATTTTGGTGTAGGTTCTCATTGCCCTCCCAAAGTCAAGGATTTTATGATCCGGGTGTTTTCCGTGAACTGCGGATACAGGGCCATGGTGGACGAGAGCGGGTGGCCGTAGTCCACATACGAACGTCTTGCATATACCTGCCTTGTGAACATGAGGGGGTAGGCGGCAATATCACTCAAGATCCTTATTTGGGCCTGTTCCCAGAGATTGATCTGTTTTTCCGGGTCGATTTCGAGACGGGCATCTTCAATCAGCTTGTCAACCTTGCTGTAATGGGAAAAGTTGGTGCTTGGTTTTCTTCCGGTAACGACTATGGAATCGGAATGGAAAGATCGGTTGAGATAAATTTGGGCATTGGGCCGCCAGGACACGTATATGACAAGGGGCTTGG
>CAYFVA010000294.1:0-3142 GCA_964346265.1 uncultured Desulfobacterales bacterium | reverse complement strand
AACAAAACAAAACGAATATGGGTAACAATCGAAAGATCGGGCAAAATTTCGGAGATTGCGTTCAGAGCAATCCGCGCACCTGGTTCCAGTGGATACCCAAAGGCCCCTGTGGAAACAGCAGGAAACGCGATGGACCTGATGCCGTTATCTTCGGTTAGTTGCAGGGCATTACGATAACACGAGGCCAACAATCGATCAGAAGGCTTATCCCTGCCGTAGACCGGTCCAAGGCAGTGGATAACATAGCGATTCGGCAGATTATGCGCCCCGGTTATAACCGCCTCCCCCGGCCGGATGGGGGCAAGCGGCCGGCACTCTGTCTCCAGGCCCGGTCCTGCAGCCCTATGGATAGCTCCTGCGACTCCGCCTCCGATCCGCAGCCCGGCGTTGGCCGCATTGACAATGGCCTCCATGTCCGGTTGCGCCGCAATGTTTCCCTGAACACACTCCATTTTGATGCCATGTAATTCTCGCGTTGCCATAAATCCTTTTCTCCTTTCGTTCTTAAACTCCTTTGTCCAGCCGTATCAGAAAAGCCATGGATTTACAAATGTTTTTGTTGTCTCTCCACCGGCGCTTTAAGCTCACCAGGGAAGGGGCATACGCCAATAAATAAAAACGGAAAGCATCTTTCTTCAATTTCAGGATTTTGTGTTGACAATCCGGTCACATTTGAATAGTTGTAATCTCGAAAGTTATGAACGGGGATTATAAACCGGCGGCTTTGTTTGAGTTTGCCGCCGGCAAAGAGGAAAACACGGACATGTTTTGTGATACATCCGTTAACATCAACCAGGAGCTTTAAATGAAACAAATAATGGTTAAAAACCTGACGATCCCGCTTGAACAATACGCCACCATCCAGGAAGAGGCAACTCTTTATGATGCCGTCATGGCACTCGAAGAGGCCCAGGCCAGGTGGGAAAACGCTGAAAGCAACTACATGCACCGGGCGGTTCTGGTTTATAACAAGAATCAAAAAGTCGTCGGCAAATTGAGCCAGCTGGACATTCTCAAGGGCCTGGAGCCCAAATACACCCAGGCATCCTCTGAAAGCGGGAGGATTATGACCAGCGGGTTCAGCCAGGATTTTCTCCGCTCTCTTATCAAGCAATTCTCCCTCTGGGACAAGCCTCTCTCCGACATCTGCAAAAAAGCCGCCAGGGTGCTGGTGAAGGACTGCATGTATATCCCGGAAGAGGGCGAGTACGTGGATGCGGAAGACACCCTGGATGTTGCCGTCAACCAGCTGTTGCTGGGCCGCCATCAATCCCTCCTTGTTGTGAAAAACCGGGAAATAACGGGCATCCTTCGCCTGACAGACGTTTTCAAGGAAGTCTGCACCCGGATGAAGGCCTGCGACATGTAACCGAAGTATCCGGAGCTGACCGCTGCACAGGAAGAAACCATCAGGTCGGAAAATGCGGAAAAATATTTCACCTCTCCGCGTTCGGCGCTGAAAAACGATGACGAATGAGTTTGAACCTGAAATACAGGAGAGTGGTAAATGAGTCACGATATTGAAGCCCCGGACAAGGGCGGGGTGCTGGCAAACAAAACCTTCTGGTTAACCGTGGGTATTGGAGTTTTTGTTCTGGTCGCCTTTGTTGTGCCCACGCCGGAGAGCCTGACGCATATTATCGGAGAACGCGGCATTGATAAAAAATTAATCGACTGGGGTGTGGCCGCGGACCTTGAAGATGCCGCGGATAAAGCGATGACTGTTTTGGGAATCATCCCCATGGCAGTCATTTTTTTTGCCACCGAAGCCATCCCGATCGGACTTACCGGCGTGCTGATGCCGGTGCTCGCCTACTTCCTCAATCTGCTTCCCAAAGACATGATCGGGAAAACCTTTGCAGGCGATGCCCCCCTCTTTTTGCTGGGGGTATTGGCCATGGGGGTTGCAGTGGTGGATGTCGGCTTTCACAGGCGCCTGGCCGCCTGGATTCTCGGCTGGACAAAGGGATTTTATACACCCATCTTTGTTCTCTGTATCAGCATGGCCGTTATCGGCTCCTTTATCTCCGCCCACGCCATGTGCGCCTTTATGACACCGGTGATGATGGCGGTCTATTTCGGTGTGGTCCAATCCAAAAGTTCCACCGGCCGGATTCAGCATGATCCCGACCTGGCCAAATTTTTACTCTTTACTCTCTGTTTTGCCCTGAATGTGGGCGGTGTGGGGTCTCCGGCCGCAGGGGGGAGAAACGTTATCATGATGGGCTACTGGCAGGGGTATGATGTGCCCATGGATTTTTTTACCTGGATGAAGTACGGCTTTCCTCTGGTGCCGTTTATGGGCGTTCTGGTGGCTGTTTATATGCTTGCGATGTTTTCCCGCAAACTCAAACACAAGGATCTGACCCCCGGTTTGACAGCCATTAAAGAGGAAAACCGCAAGATGGGCAAAATGAAATACCCGGAATATGTGACCTTGATCATGCTGGTCGTCATTCTGTTGTTGTGGATTTTCGCTTCAGGCTCTCTCGGTCTCGGAGGACCGGCTCTTCTGGCTCTCTTGATTCCGGTGATTTTCCGGACCACGGACTGGCATAAAATCCTGAACGGCATTTCCTGGGATGCCTGGTTCATGTACTGCGGAGCCCTTACCATGGGCGCGCTGTTAAAGGAGAGCGGGGCCGCCCTGTGGCTGGCTCAGAGCGTCATGGCCGGTTTAAGCCACCTGGGCATGAGCCAGGGATTCGGCCTGTGGGTGGGGCTGTCCTCATTCTCCGGTCTTATGACCAACTTCATGTCTGATGCAGGAACCACCGCCCTTCTGGGGCCGATCGTCATCCCCATGGGGATTATGTCCGATGTGGCAGGCGAGCCGTGGGCATCCGGCATGGCCGTGGCGTTTGCCACCTCGTTCGCCCATTTTCTGATCGTGGGTACCCCGAACAATGCCATTGTGTACGGGCTGGGCACTTACCCGGATACCGGAGAACGCGTGATTCAGCCCATCGACTTTGTGAAATACGGGCTTTTGCTGTTTATCCTCTGTCTGGTGGCTGTCTGGATCCTGGCGTTTTTAGGGACCTTCAATTTCATCGGATTTCCCGAAGAAATCCTGGAAACTGCCAAGGGGGTCCTGGAAAGCGGGGTTGAACTACAGGAAGCTGCCGGCGGGCACTAATGT
>CAYFVA010000293.1:1493-3157 GCA_964346265.1 uncultured Desulfobacterales bacterium | reverse complement strand
CGCTTCCATACTGATTGCCGTTTACAACAATGAAAAAGTTGTAAAAAAAACGCTTCTTGCTTTATCAAAGCAGTCTTCCTCTTCATTTGAAATCATCATCTGTGACGATGGATCGGACAAAAGAATCAAGAGAATGATCGAACAACTTGCCCCGCTTTTTCCGGGTGGACTTACCCATGTATGGCAGGAAGACAAGGGATTCAGAAAATGCAGAGCCCTTAACAGAGGTCTTTGCCGGGCAGAATCGGATTATATTATTGCACTGGATCCGGATTGTATCCCCCACCGGCACTTTGTAAAAGCCCACCTTGAAGAAAGGCAAAAAGGGTTCTACCTTTCCGGACGAAGGATGAATTTGGGGGAGGAACTATCTTCTGCGGTATTGAAAGATGAAGTCAAGGTCCGTCAGCTTGAATTCCCTGTTTCATACCTCAAGCATGTGTTTCTTTATGGAGGCTGCAGACATGTGGAAGCCGGACTGTATCTCCCTTTTTTCCTTCGAAAACTGAAAAAGCCCTCTTCTCTCGCCCTGAAAGGATGCAATATGTCCTTCTGGAAAAAGGACATTCAAGCGGTAAACGGATTTGAGGAACTGTTCGAAGTCCCTGGAGGAGGGGAGGACACCGACCTGAAAAGAAGGTTCGACCTTATCGGCCTCAAATCCAAAAGCGTCAAGCATGCAGCGATCTGCTATCATCTGTACCACAAGCGAATCGAAAGGGACATGTCGGTCAAGACAATCTTTGAAAAAGCAGCCGACAGGAACTCCTCAAAGGCAGTAAAAGGAATGTATGACAATCAAAATTCCGTTTCCTGACAAAACCGGAATGCCGCACTATGAAACCATCCGGAAAGGGGATTTTCACCTCACCGTGAAAAAAGGACTGGATCTGTCATGGCTGGACATATTCCTACGCGGCCTGGGAAATCTCCCCCCTTCAGGATCTTCGAAATCCAGACGCAGATGCTTCCTTGAAATGCCTCAAGGATTCGAGTATCCCGTCACTTTTGTGAAAACCTACAGCCATACGGATGAAAAACATGAATCTTTGAGAAGAAAAAACTTTTTCCGAAGGCTTCTGCCGAGATATGCGGCAAAAGAGGGCAAGGCATACCTCACCTTTGAAAAATCCGGTCTGAAAGTCCCTGGTATGGTTTTATTCGGAGAACAATGGCGATTCGGAATCAGAAGCCTGGGGGTTGTCATGGTGGAAGCGGTTCAGGGGCCGTCCGTACAGCAGGTGATCCGTGAGACCAGGGATGCCGCGTTCATGGAAAAGGCGTTCGAATCCCTGGCTGAGATCCATGCCGCAGGGGTTTCACACGGAGACGCTCACTTGGTGAATTTTATATATGACAACCACGGAATCATCCCGGTTGATATAGAAAGTTCGAAACCCTTAACCCCCAAAAGACAGAAAACCGACCTGATAAACATAATGGTTTCTCTTCTCATTGAACTTTCTGACACATCAAAACTGGAACAGGGAATCGATTTCTACAAATCATTCAATCTTTCCCTGCCCGGGCAGAAGAACGATCTTATAAACCAGGCTGTAATAAAAGCGGAAAAAATCAGAAAAAGCCGGACCCGCGCCGCCCGGTTCAATTTCAGCCCTCCAGCCGTGTTATCGTTGAATGAACTTTTGTGACTTTGGCGGGAT
>CAYFVA010000293.1:0-1393 GCA_964346265.1 uncultured Desulfobacterales bacterium | reverse complement strand
TCACTCTTTTTTTTTGTTACGGTGAAGCTCGTTGAGTTTCAGGTATTTCATGTATGCCCGCATAACGCTTGTCAAGGTCACTGTCCATCCGTCTATTCCCTGGAAAATGCCGCCCTTCAGTATAAACTTCTGGAAAAAAGCACCTGCGGAACTCAAAACAGGCCTCATATTTGAAGGTTTCCTGCCTTGGCCGTAATAGGCCCAGGCATCTCTCGAGGTCATCCAGTCAAGCCTTTGAATCCAGTGGGAATAGCTTTCATATGTATAGTGCGTAATATGGGCGGAAATTTTTTTTTCTTTCGGGGCTTTTACTCTGGAATGGGCCTTTCTGTCAGAATACCCGGAAATGGTCCTGTTATATAGCCGGATCACATAATCAGGGTAAAATCCGGCCGCCTTTATCCAGTGGCTTCCCGCAAAATTCTTTCTTCTGAATGCATAGGCAATGGTCGGATCAGTATAGTCGATTTTCTGCAAGGCATCGACCATGTCGTCTTCCAGTCTTTCATCGGCATCAATGCTTAAGATCCAGTCATTTGAAGCGTATTCCGCGCAAACGGCTTTCTGGGGCCCGTCTCCCAAGTACTCCTGCTCAAATACCAGCGCGTTGTGCTGTCGGGCGATCTCCACTGTTTTGTCCGTGCTCTGAGAATCCACAACCACTATTTCATCACACACTTTCCATAAGGAAACAATGCAGGATTCGATATTTTTTTCTTCGTTTAAAGTAATGATGGTTCCTGTGATCTTTTCCATTTCTATATACCGAATACGTTATTGTCTCTGTAAAAAACAGTGCCTCTGCTTTCTTCGAATTTGGCCGGTTTCAGCCCTTCAAATTCAATATACCTGTATCCCCGGTTCTCCAGAATACCATAGATCTCCCGGTACCGTTCTCTGTCGGTATCGTCAAAAACAATGACAGCAGACTTTTTCAAAACTTCTGCAGATGCTGCGGCACAATCCACCCTGAATCTTCCATCCACCACCACCACATCGGCATACGCATTTCGTTTTTCGACATACCCCACATACTCCTGCCGGTCTTCCGCATTTATAAAATCCACATTTGCATTACCAGGAACTCTTTTGCTTATTCTCTCATACCATTCCCTGTTGTGTTCCACTGCATCCACTTTCCCGACATATCTGGAAAAAAACAGTGTAGAATAACCGGAGCCATACTCCACAAGGGTGTGTTCGGGTGTGAGCCGATCTTGTAAAAACTGAATCATTGGATAGGACATCCACGGAATCGGTTGACCGTTTATGTCCACCGGCTGTTTTTGATCCACACTTTTAAAATAACCAATACGCTTCAGATAAGATGAAGGGAAAAAACGCATTTTAAATAAAAATCTTATACTTCTCATGAGTTGTTCAACCTTTCTGA
>CAYFVA010000292.1:0-3160 GCA_964346265.1 uncultured Desulfobacterales bacterium | reverse complement strand
AACGACCATGCCCTGCCGGGCGCTACAAAGCAATCAAGGTTATTTGATCAGCTTGACGATCTCCTTGAACCCTTCGGCGTCCGTGGATTTCATCAGCTCAAACAGGATCATTTCACAAGAGGTCACCCTCCCGCCGAGATCCCGGATCGCGTCCAGCCCGGTCTGTTTGTTCCGCGATGTCCTGGATGAAACGCATTCTTCGATAACCTGCACCTGGTACTCCCTGCTGATCAGATCCGCCGCGGTCTGGTACACACAGATATGGGTTTCGATTCCCGTCAGAAGAATCTGGTTTCTGTCGATACGGTGCAAGGCGTCCATGAATTTCTCATTTTCACAGCAGCTGAAGGTATTTTTGGCAATGGGCGTCCTTTCTCCGAGATGAGAGGCAACTTCTTCTATGGTGGGCCCCAGGCTTTCCGGGACCTGTTCCATCCAGATCACGGGGATCTCGAGAATATTCGCTCCCTTGACCATGACTTCAAGACTTTTGTACAGATTTTCCCTGTCATGCATGAGAGTCGCAAGCTTGCCCTGGATGTCGATAAGAACGATTGCGGTATTTTCCTTTGAAAACATGATTAAATCTCCTTTATTCTCTTTTATACTTTCAAACTTCCCCTTATGTCTGAAATACGGCGGATGCCTTTTTTCAGCCGGAATTTTTCCAGGCCGTCAATGATCCGGACCATGGAACAGGGATCGGTCAATGTGGCTGTTCCCACCTGTACAGCAGACGCTCCGGCAATAATAAACTCGGCCGCATCCCTTGCCGTCATAATCCCGCCAAGTCCGATCACCGGGATACTCACCGCCCGGGCCGTTTCATAGACCATCCGTAACGCCACCGGTTTCACGGCAGGTCCGGAAAGGCCGCCTGTCCCATTGGCGAGCACGGGTGTTGCCGTATCCGCATCAACAGCAAGCCCGGCCAGGGTATTGATCAGGGAAACCGCGTCTGCTCCGGCCTTTTCTACACTGACAGCAATCTTTGTGATATCGGTGACATTGGGAGAAAGTTTGACCATAACGAACTTGTCCGTGGTCTCGCGCACCTTCTGCACGACACGGAAAGCCTGCTTTGGATCAGCCCCGAATGCGGCGCCCCCCTTTTCCACATTGGGGCAGGAAATATTGACTTCGATGCCAAAGATTCCTTCAAGCCCGTTGATGACGGAGGAAAGACGGGCATACTCTTCCACCCTTCTGCCGTATATATTCAGAAAAATTTTTGATTTCACCTTTTGGAGAATCGGAAGCTTGTCCGAGACAAACCGCTCGATGCCGATGTTCTCAAGACCCACAGCGTTCAAGAGGCCGCCCGGGGTTTCCACGATCCTGGGCTCTGGATTTCCCGGACAAGGAAAAAGGGAGAGCCCCTTGATTACAATACCACCAAGCCGGTCCAAATCCACGATGTCTTTGTAGTCGAGTCCGTACCCGAAGGTTCCGGAGGCGGCGATCACAGGATTTTTCAGTGTAAGACCGCCGATATCCACTTCAAGGGTCATTCAGTACATCTCCCGTTTCTGCATAAATTCCGGGGCTGTTTCTCCCAAAATTTTCACGGTTCAAACAATGGAGGGGATAACCAGCCACTTGTAGAAAAAGAATAATACCATACCCGCAACTATGGTGGTAAGGATATTTTTAAAAAACCAGCCGACAAGAAACGCACCAATGGCGCCGACCAGATAGGGATTTTCAGGGGAAAACTCAACCGAACCCTGCCGAGGCATGAGCACGGACGGAAAAATGATCGCGGAAAGAACCGCCGGCGGCACAAACTCCAGGGAACGTTCCACAATCCGGGGGAACCGTACATAACCGGAAAGCGGAAACATGATGTACCGGATCATGTAGGTCACAAGGGCCATCCCCAGTATCATCCAGAACTCATTCATGAGATGGCGCCCTGTTTTTGTTCAGGTACTCACAGATAACACCGGCAGCCACTCCGGCAATTGCGGCCGCCATGAGCCCGAGTTTGTGGGGAAGAAAATTCAATGCCGCGGAAATGATTCCGGCGGTAATGACAGCGGCCCACATGGGGCTGTTTACAAGGTACGGCGTCACCATTCCAATGAACGTGGCCGGCATGGCGAAATCCAGGCCCCACTTTTCAATACCTGGCACCGTTTTTCCGATGGTCAGTCCGGCAAGTGTGCACAGGTTCCAGTTCACGTACATCAGAACCATGGATCCCAGGTTGTAATACTGCTTGTTCCGCCCGCCGTCCTGTTTCCGGTATCTCATGTAGGACACGGCGAATGTCTCGTCTGTAAGACCGAACGACAGCAGAAGCTTCCAGGCACGTGACAGTTTCCGGTAATACGGTACCAGAGACGCACCGTACAAAAGATGGCGGAGATTCACCACAAACGTGGTCAACACGATGACCAGCACCCCCGTCCCCTGACTGACCAGGCCGATGGCGATAAACTGGGCTGACCCGGCGAATACGAACAGCGACATACCCATGGCCGCGCCGAATGACAGACCGGTACCCGAAGCCAGGGTGCCGAAAATGATGCCGAAGGGAATTGCGCCCAGAATCAGGGGGATCGTATCCCTGGCCCCTTTGAGGAACTCTCTTCCGTGTTCCGAGGTCACGGTTTATGCGGTCAGTTCAGATTTTTACTGCAACATTCACTGCCGGCACACAAACTGTCACAGCCCTGGGGCTCGGCGTTTTCGAAACGGACCCCGTTTTTGTATTCATCAATTGCTTTGAGTAGGGTTTTCACGGCAAGCTGGATGCAGTGGTGTTTCTTTGCAGGCACATTTTCCAGTACATTGAAAATATGTCCGTCATTGATCTTTTCCGCCTCTTCAAGGGATTTGCCCCTGATCGTGTCCACCACCGCCATGGCGGCGGAGACCGCACCCGGGCACCCGAGCACCTGGTATCTGGCATCCTGTATCACGTTGTTGTCGATTTTCAGATAAACTTTCATGGTGTCGCCGCACGTCCCCACCATTTCAGAGACATGGTCCGCGTCCTGAAAATCACCCATAAAGGGCTTCTCAATGAAATATTGTATGGCCCGGTTTCCGTACCCGGAATCGGCCAGAGCTTTTTTTTCACTTTCAATCGCCTGTGTATTGCCTGCCTGTCTGGTGTTCATGTATACCTCTTTACCGTGTGTATCGTGTCAAA
>CAYFVA010000291.1:0-3165 GCA_964346265.1 uncultured Desulfobacterales bacterium | reverse complement strand
TCACCAACGGCAACATCACCCGGGCCGCAAAAAAATCCGGCCTCGAGCGCCAGGCCCTTCAGCAGATCATCAAACGGTTCGATATCGACCCGGAACAGTACCGGTTATAGTGGTCCCTGCAAATTCGGGCCGTGATGCTGAAATAAAATATTCCAAGCAAGATATTCCAAGCCGGGAAAAAGGGGGTTTTGAACCGGGACAATACAGCAAAGAGGTAAAAAGAAAAGTTGCATTGGCTGCGTTAAAAGGAGATCAACCCATCCTGGTGATCAAAGAGAGATACGCCGCCCGGAGAAATGGAGGGGAGAATGGTGACAGATCCGGAAAAATCAAAAGAGGTCCTGGAAAAGGAACTTAAAGAAGCCAGAGAAAAAATTTCGCGCCTCGAGGAAGAGTCAAACCAATACAAAAATAATTTAGAGAATTGCAACAGGCTCTTTGAAAACACTCTTCTAGCCTACCACTCTTTGGATCGACAGGGAAAAATCCTCGAGGTCAACCGGAACTGGCTGAACCTCTTCGGGTATACGAAAGAGGAGGTTATCGGCAGAACGTTCAGCGAGTTTCTGCCTGATGACTGGGAGGAGAAGTTCCGGGAATGTTTTGCCGAACTTAAAAACAAGGGCGAAATAAGAGAGGTTGAGTACGAGGTCCGTCTAAAAGACTCTTCCTCCAGGCTGTTTCTTGTCAACGGCACTGTCAGCAGGGATCAAAAAGGGAAATTCCTGCAGTCCCACTGCACACTCGAAGATATCACAGAGCGCAAAAAGGCTATGAACGCCCTGCACGAGAGCGAAGAGCGATTCCGCCGGCTTTTCCACCAGGCCAACGAGTTGATTTTCGTCCATGACCTTTCCGGCCGTTTTCATATGGCCAGTGCAAAAGCCTGTCAAAACCTTGGATACACCGAACAAGAGCTGCTCAATATGATGGTGGCGGACGTGGATACCGGTTTTATTCAAAGCGGGGATGAAAAAAAATTCTGGCGCCAGGATCTCCCTGTCATTTTTGAAAGTAGATACCGGAGAAAAGACGGTTCATTTTTTCCGGTAACGGTAAGCCTGAGCAGTATCCAGTTTCATGGCAGGACTTTAATTCTCAGTATCGCCAAGGACATCACCCAGCAAAGACGTATGGAAGAGATTCTCCGTCATAATGAACTGATTCTCAACACCGCAGGAGACGGGATTTTCGGGCTCGATAGGGAAGGGCGCCACACCTTTGTCAACCCTGCCGCCGCTCACATACTCGGATGGCCGGCAGAGGAACTCATCGGCCGTCCCAGTCATCAGGTCTGGCACCATACAAAGCCTGACGGCACACATTATCCCGAATCCGAATGCCCGGTCTATCTTACATTGAAAAACGGAACCGAGCATAAACGAACCGAAGAATACTTTGTCCGCAGAAACGGAGACTTATTCCCGGTGCAGTTCACTTCCCGGCCCATTATAGAAGATGACCGAATCAAGGGGGCGGTGGTCACCTTTACCGATATATCGGAACAAAAAGAGTCCGAGATCGAACATGAACGGTTGATGTCCGCAATCGAACAGACCAATGAAGTAATCGTCATAACAGACATTAACGGAAACATCCGTTATGCAAACCCCGCGTTTGAAAAAGTAACCGGGTATACGCGAGATGAGGTGAGCGGGGAAAATCCCCGAATTCTCCAAAGCGGTGAGCATGACGAGGAGTTTTACCGGGACCTCTGGGATACGATCACCAATGGCGGCACATGGCGGGGCAGCTTTATGAACCGTAAAAAAGATGGCACGCTTTATACAGAAGATGCCGTTATATCGCCTGTTTTTGAAAAATCCGGCCGGATTGCCGATTTTGTGGCGGTCAAGCGGGATATTACGGAAGAGCTTGAACTTCAAAAGCAACTCAACCATGCCCAGAGACTTGAAGCCATAGGCAACCTTGCCGGCGGCATCGCCCATGATTTCAACAATATTCTTTTCCCGATCATCGGATTATCAGAATTGATGGGTAAGGAATTTTCCCCCGGCAGCCCCGAGCATAAAAACCTTCATGAGATTATAAAAGCCGGCAAAAGAGGCCGGGACCTGGTTCGACAAATCCTTGCCGTGGGCAGGCAATCAGAGTACCGGCTGATCCCGGTTCAAATCCAGATGGTGTTGAAGGAAGTAATCAAGCTGATCCGGTCCACGGTCCCCGCGAATATCGAGATTTCAATCAATGTGCAGCAAAACTGTAGTGCGGTGATGGCGGATCCGACCCAAATCCATCAGCTTGCCATGAACCTTATCACCAATGCCTACCATGCGTTAAACGGTGAGGACGGACAAATTTCCATACGGCTCGAAGAAATCGAACTTGCCGGCAAGAAGCCGGGCGGTTTGACCCTGGAACCCGGGAAATATGCCCTTTTGACAGTTTCAGACACCGGGCCCGGCATCGATCCGGACATCATCGATACAATTTTTGAACCGTATGTGACGACCAAGGAACACGGCAAAGGTACCGGACTGGGTCTTTCCGTCGTTTACGGCATCGTCGGAAAGTATGGCGGGGAGTTGCGGGTTGAAAACGAAGTCGGGAGAGGGGCCGCTTTTTATGTATATCTGCCCGTTGCAGACAAAAAAGTGGATAAGCAAGAGAAGGAAGACGCAAAAATTCTTCCGGAAGGAAAAGAGAAGATTCTCCTTGTGGATGATGAACAGAGCATTTTGAAACTTCAAAAGCAAATGCTGGAAAAATTCGGATATCAGGTTGAAACCCGTTCCAGCAGCTTGGAAGCTCTGGAGCTCTTTAAGGCGAGACCGGATAATTTCGACCTGATTGTTACGGACATGACCATGCCGAACATGAGAGGTGACGAGCTAGCAAAAGAAATCAGGGCCAGAGACAAAAAAACTCCTGTTATTATCTGTACCGGTTTCAGTGAAAAAATCGATGAGAACACAGCCGAACGGATCGGAATAAACGGATTTCTGATGAAACCAATCTTGATGAAGGATATGATGCAAACCGTTCGGAAAGTACTGGACGAGACAAAACAGTCTTGAAATGAAATACGGGGAGGGTAAAATGAAATTTAAGGATTTGCGCATTAAAAGCAAGCTGTTTGCCGCATCAGCGATTCTGCTCGTTGTTGCGCTGCTGGTTGTATTCGTGTTTGTCAACATTCAGCTT
>CAYFVA010000290.1:0-3169 GCA_964346265.1 uncultured Desulfobacterales bacterium | reverse complement strand
GGTTCGTAGTGTTCCGGGAACGGTCCGTCGGCACGGCCGGGCCCGAATATCTGGGCAAATCCGTGTTTTCTCATGATAAACGGGTGTCTGGCATCGTCACGCCTTGTCCCGTCCGGGTTTTCAAGAGGATACCAGCCGCCGTCCGGCACATCCCCTTCCCATTTTTTGGTGACCCATTTGCCGTCTTCCTCTTTGCCGGCAAACCGGATAACCCACTGTTTTTTATCCCAGGGCTGCCCTTTTGGATCCACGGATGCCCGGTTGTAGATAATTCGTCTGTTGACCGGCCAGCACCAGGCAAATTCGGGGTATAACCCGATTTTGTTGGGTGCATCTTTTTTGCTTTTTCGGGCCGCCATGTTCCCGTCTTCCGTATAGCTGTTGCAGTACAGCCAGTTGCCGGAAGAGGTGGAGCCGTCATCCTGGAGATAGGCAAAGCTCGGCACAAGGGTTCCCCTTTGAAAGGTCTTTCCTTTTACCGTCACATTTTTCGTAAAGTAGCCGTTGATTTCCTTTGCCACCTTATGGGGATCGTATTTCCCGTTTGTGGTGTAATCCCACTTCAGGTTCACGATGGGGTCCGGGAATACGCCGCCGTTGCTGTACGCATCTTTGAGGCGGTTTCCCAGTTCCATGATAATGTCGCCGTCCGGGCGGCTGTTCGCCCTCGGTTCCGGTCCCTGGTACCGCCACTGCATCCAGCGGCCGGAGTTGGTGATGCTCCCTTCCTTTTCCACGAAAACGGATGCCGGAAGCATGAACACCTCGGTCTTGACGTCGGACGGGTCCATTCCCGGTCCTTTCCAGAACGAACCGGTTTCGTTGTCAAACAGATTGACATTGACCATCCAGTCCAGGTTGGCCAGGGCCTCTCTTACCTTGGATGCGTTGGATCCGGAACAGGCTGGGTTCTGGCCCCAGGCGAAAAATCCGTTGATCTGTTTGTTGTACATGGCATCAAAAATGTCGAACCAGGAATATCCCTTGCCGTCATCCACCTTGGGCAGCCAGTTGTACCCGAAATCGTTGGATGCGGAGGCTTTGTCGCCGAAAAAGGATTTGAGCATGCTCACCGAATACTTGGGATAGTTGCTCCACCAGTTGGCGGACAACGGATCGCTGCTCTGCGGGGTCCACTTTTTGTTGTAAGCGTCAAGGCTGGTGTTGGACGACCTTGGAGTTTTCAGGTATCCCGGCCAGATATGCCACAACAGGCAGTGGTCCGTGGATCCCTGGACGTTGGATTCGCCCCGGAGGGCATTCACGCCGCCTCCGGCCACACCCATATTTCCCAGCAGAAGCTGGATGATGGCCATCGTCCGGATGTTCTGGGTTCCCACCGTATGCTGGGTCCACCCCATGGCATACATAATGGTACCGGCTTTGCCCATGGCACCGGTTCCTGAATACGCCTTGTAGACCTTGAGCAGGTCTTCTTTGGATGTGCCTGTGACCTTGGAAACCGTGTCCAGGGTATACCGTTGGTAATGGTCTTTTAAAAGCCGGAACACACACCTTTTATGTGTAAGGGATTTGTCCTTTCTGGGAACTCCGTTGGCATCCGTTTCAAACGCCCATGTGGACTTGTCGTAGCTTCCAAGGCCCGGTCCCTCATCCTCTTTCTGAAAGCCGGAAAAGAGGCCGTCTTTAAAATGATAGTCCTTGTTTACGATAAACGAAGCATTGGTGTACTCGGCTGTATATTCCTTGTTGTAGAGGTTGTTGTCCAGGATATACTTGATCATGCCGCCGAGGAATGCAATGTCGGTCCCGGACCGCAGGGGAGCGTACATATCCGCTTTGCTTGAAGTTCTTGTGAAACGGGGGTCGACACTGATCAGGCTTGCGCCTTTTTCCTGTGCCTTCTGTACGTACTTGAAGGAAACAGGATGGTTTTCCGCGGCATTGCTGCCCATGATCAAAATACAGTCACTGTTTTTGATGTCGATCCAGTGATTGGTCATTGCACCGCGTCCGAACGACTCTGCCAGAGCCGCTACAGTTGCGCTGTGTCAGATACGGGCCTGGTGTTCGATGTACGTGAGACCCAGGGACCGCATCAGGGCCTGGTAGATCCAGCACTCCTCGTTGTCCAGGGCCGCGCTTCCCACCGAGGCGATCCGGGTGGTCCGGTTGACCACCTGCCCCTTGTCGTTTTTCCGGGTAAAGGTCTTGTCCCGGGTCTGTTTGGCTCGAACTGCGATGAGATTGAGGGCCCAGTCCCAGGAAACCTGCTGCCATTCTTTTGAGTAAGGCGCCCGGTACATGGGCGTGGTCAGCCGGTTTTCATTTTCCACAAGCTGGGTCACGGAGGCTCCTTTGGAACAGAGGGTGCCCCGGTTGATCACATGATCGGGATCCCCTTCCACATTCATCACCCGGCCATCTCCCTTTTTGCTGGTGTGCACCAGGAGACCGCATCCCACTGCGCAATAGCAGCAGATGGAAGTGGTTTCCTTTGCGTACCTGGTTTTCAGCATCTGGGTATGGGCCTTTGCCCCGGTTACGTCGAAGCCGAGATTGGCTGCGGCAAGCCCGGCGGCAGCCGCCCCGGATACCTGCATGAATCTGCGTCTTGTAAGTTTCATCTCATACGCTCCTTTTCCATTCGTTCGGTTTGTCCGTGTTCTCGTGATGTGTCACCGGAAACACGGAGTTTATGCAATTGCCCGGGGCGCTGCAGGGCAGCGGTTACTCCCCGGGAAGTTTTTCCATGGCTCTTACAATGATTTCAAGGTCCGGCCGCTGGTTGATGTCCGAGACGTGAATAAATTGAATCACCCCCTTTTTGTCGATGAGAAAAAGGGCCCGTTCAGCGGTTCCGTCACTTCTGAGGATTCCGTATCGTTCCGCGGTTTTCCCGTGGGGCCAGAAGTCGGACAGCACATCGAACCAGAGATCTCCCATCTCCCGTGTCCAGGCATAGAGGCTTGGAACGTTGTCCGTACTGATGCCCAGGATGACGGTATCATGTTGATCAAACAGCGGTTCTGCGATATTGTATCCCGGCCACTGGTCCGAACATACCGGGGTCCATGCAGCCGGGATGAACGTGAGCAGCACATTTTTCCGTCCCTGGTAATCGGAAAGGGAAACGGTCTTTCCGGAGATGGCCGGCAGGGTGAATCCCGGGGCTTTTTCTCCGGTTTCCACTGTAAGTTCGCTGTCT
>CAYFVA010000289.1:0-3178 GCA_964346265.1 uncultured Desulfobacterales bacterium | reverse complement strand
CATATACGACGAGAACCAGGAGCCGTCCGGATTCTGGTTCTGCTTCAGCCATTGAAAGGCAAGTTCGGCCCGAAAGGTGAAGCCGCCGATATTGAGGCCCATGGCCGACTCCACAAGATCCCAGGGATCGGTTTTCCCGTCCTGGTGCCAGGGGATGTCGCCGGAAGGTTTCTGGAGGGATGCGATGAACCCGGAAACTGAGTCTGTGTTCAGTGGAACACGGTCTATTTTTTGAATCTGCTGAATCGCCATTCTGCCTCTTTGGTAAAAAATAAACACCATGAACAAAATTTCTAAAGGGTATCAGAATCCATCCGGACTGGCAAGAAAAACAAAAACCTTTTTCATGAATATTCATTCATGTCCAGCAGATTTGAAAGTTTTTGTTTTCAACCTGAAATGGGCAAGCGTTCTTTTAATAATAACCGTTTGAAATTGAAATTAATCTTTTGTTTGAAGGAAACGGGTATGTCTGAATATTTTCTCTTGACACAGGGGTTTTGTTTCTGTTACTGAAAATGAATATTCATTCATAACCCGAAACCCAAAACTCTTTACACAGGAGGAAGATATGGCAAGAAAGATCAGAAAGGCTGCAGTAATCGGGTCCGGTATAATGGGAGGCGGTATCGCCGCACTCCTTGCCGGCGCCGGGGTGGATGTGCTGCTTCTGGATATAGTTCCCTTTGATCTGAAGGACGAGGAGAAGAACGATCCGGCCGCACGGAACCGGATTGTCCAGGGCGGTCTGGATGCGGCTCTTCAATCGAATCCGTCCCTTTTCATGAGCAAGCGGGACGCCGTCCGCATCGAGACCGGAAACCTCGAGGACGATATCGAAAAACTCGGCGAGTGCGACTGGATCTGCGAAGTTGTTGTGGAAAACGTTAACATCAAGCGGGATCTTTTTTCAAAAGTGGAAAAACTGAGAAAGAAAGATGCCATTGTCAGCACCAATACCTCGGGTATTCCGCTGCAGGATATCACCGAAGGCTTTTCAGATGACTTTAAACAGCATTTCATGGGGACCCATTTCTTCAACCCTGTTCGGTACATGCATCTTCTCGAGCTGATCCCGGGAGCCCAAACCCGGCCCGAAGTTCTGCAGTTCATGGCCAAGTTCGGTGAAAAGCAGTTGGGCAAGGGAATCGTATGGGCCAAGGATACTCCGAATTTCGTGGGCAACCGGATCGGTGTCCAGGGTATCGGAAAGATCATGCAGGCCATGGTGGAAGAGAACATGACCATCCCGGAGGTGGACGCCATATTCGGCCCAGCTCTCGGACGTCCCAAAACCGCCATTTTCAAGACGGTGGATCTTGTCGGACTCGACACAATGGTCCATGTCTGCAAGAACTCCTATGATCTCTGCCCGGATGATGAGCAGAGAGATACACTGGTGATGCCCGGTTTTGTTAATAAAATGGTGGAAAACAATCTTCTGGGCAACAAAACCAAGGCCGGGTTTTACAAGACCGACCTGACCCCGGAGTGGAAAAAGGTCAGAAAGGTGATCAATCCGGATACGCTCGAATACGAAGATCTGGAGCGCCCCACCTTTCCCTGTCTTGATGAGGCCAAGAAGAAGGAGGCCCTTGAAGAAAAGGTGAAAACCGTTCTGTACGGGGATGACAAGGGTGCAAAATTCGCCTGGAAAATGGTGGTGAACGGATTTCAGTACGCGGCCTGCCGGGTTCCCGAGATCGCGGACACAGTAGTGGAAATCGACAATGCCATGAAATGGGGCTACAACTTCGAAATGGGTCCGTTTGAAATGTGGGACGCCGCCGGTGTCAAGGAATCCGTTGAAAGAATGGAAAAAGAGGGATTCGAGGTTCCGCAGAATGTCAAATCCATGCTGGACAAAGGGTTTACCTCCTTTTACAAACTTGAAAACGGGGTGCGGTACTTCTATGATTTCGTGTCCTCCTCTTACAAGAAAGTGCCTGTCAGCGAATCAGAGATCTCTCTGGCCGCTGCCAAGGGCAATGACAAAACCGTATTCGAAAACGCGTCCGCAAGCCTTGTGGACATCGAGGACGGTGTGTTCTGCCTCGAGTTCCATACCAAGATGAACGCCATCAACTCCGAGATTGTGGATTTTATCGGAAAATCCATTGATTACGTAGATCAGAACGGGGTGGGGATGGTCATCGGAAACGAAGCCGGCGGAATGCCCGGCGCGTTTTCTGCAGGTGCGGATTTGTCCTATATCTCCAAACTCTGCCACGACAAAAATTACACAGAGATGGATGCGTTCCTCAAAAAAGCCCAGGACGGGATCCAGGGGGCAAAATATGCACCGTTCCCGGTGGTGGCCGCACCATACGGCATGACGCTGGGCGGCGGATGTGAGACGACTCTGGGTGCGGACCGGATCGTAGGGCATGCCGAGCTTTTCATGGGGCTTGTGGAAATCGGTGTCGGCCTGCTTCCGGCGGGCGGCGGAACCATGAACATCTGGAAAAAATTCGTGAACGCCCTGCCCGGCCAGGTGGCCAAAGATACGGATCTTGCCAAGCTATTCATACCGGCATTCATGAACGTGGCCATGGCCAAGGTGTCCATGTCCGCGGCCCAGGCTGTGGACAACGGCTATCTCGGCCTGAACGACCGGATCGTGTTCAACCGGGACAACCTGATCGGTGAGGCCAAGAAAGAAGTACTCAAGATGGTGGATGACGCGTACGCAACTCCGGTGAAGCGGCCGCTGAAGGTGATCGGAAATGCGGGTCAGGGCATGGTCAATGCGGAAATATTCAATATGCTCAACGGCAAGTTCATGAGTGAATATGACGCGTTCCTTGCCAGGCGTATCGCGTTTGTCATGAGCGGAGGCGATGTCAACAAGAACAGCGAAGTGGATGAAGACACCATCCTCAAACTCGAGAGAGAGGCGTTCATCGATTTTGCCAAAGAGGAAAAGACCATCGCCCGGATCGACCACATGATGAAAACCGGCAAACCGCTCAGAAACTAAAGGAGGGATTCCAATGAGAGAAGCATATATCGTACAATCGGTAAGAACACCCGGATGCAAGCAGAAAAAGGGCCAGTTCAAGGAGACAAGGCCCGAGGAGCTTTTGTCCTTTATCATGAAATCCGCAGTGGAGAAAACACAGGGTCTCAAACCGGAGCACCTTGAAGATGTCATGTGCGGCTGTGCGTTTCCCGAAGC
>CAYFVA010000288.1:0-3197 GCA_964346265.1 uncultured Desulfobacterales bacterium | reverse complement strand
AAAGCCTTTTGGCATGCTCTTTCTCATGATTTGCCGTTTCTTCGAATATGTGGGAAATCTGGACGAATCCTTCTTTTTTGGCCTGGGAGGCAAAATACGTATACCGGTTCCTTGCCTGGGATTCCCCTGCAAATGCCTTTAAAAGATTTTTTTCCGTCTCAGTCCCTTTCAACCTGCTCATTGATTCCTCCTGTGTGCTTTTCATTTTTTTAAATTGTGCGGTTCATTCAAATACCGGATCCGCCATGTCAAGCGTTCATGGTCTTGACGATGTCGGAAAATCCGTCCGTATTGCCGAGCATGATACATCCGACCACGGCCCCGTCTTTTTTCACAATCTTTTTGTACACCGTGTCGGTTTTTTCCTTCTCATGCTCCAGTTTGTTGTCCTGATCTATGTCTCCTGCAGATGCAAGGTTTATGCCGGCCACTTTCAAACGATTCGACGGGACAATATGTCTAAACCCCTCTTTTCCGCCTGCCATGTTGATTCCGGCCACTCTCCCCTGCTCCTGGGCTTCCGGCCAGATACAATAATTCATGCCCTCCACCTGGGCGACATCACCGGCTGCATATACTTCTTTTACTGATGTTTCCATTGAAGGATTCACCACAATGGATTTATCCGTCTCAAGATTGAGCTCTTCCGCAAGCTCCAGCCTGGACCGTACGCCGGTGGAAAATACAACCAGATCCGAATCGATCACCTTGCCAGAATCCAGCTGCACACCTTCCACCTTTTCCGGCCCCTGGATCTTTTCGGTTTTTGCACCCAGATAAAAAACAAATCCCATCTTTTCCATCATTTTCTGTAAAAGGGCGGCCCCTTCGGTATCCAGCTGCCTGGGCAGAAGGCGGTCAAAAAATTCGACAACAGACACCGTTATCCCTCTTTTCAAAATAGCGTTTCCCGCTTCCAGGCCCAAAAGCCCGCCGCCGATAACTGTGGCGTTTTTGATCCCGGAGCTTGCCTCAATAATCCGGTCCGCATCCGCAACCGTTTTCAGGGCGAACACGTTGCCGGTTCCGCTTCCCTCGATCGGCGGAATAAACGAATAGCTCCCGGTGGCGAGAAGAAGCGTATCATAGGGATACGAAATCCCGTTCCGGTCCACTGCGACTTTCAGTTCCGGGTCGATATCAGCGATGGCGACATCAAGTTTCAGTTCCACATCCTGGTCCTTGTACCACTTGTCTTTCCGGATGATAATATCATCAACACCTTGCGAACCCGCCACATAATCCGGCAGCTTGATCCGGCTGTAAAACGGTACACTCTCTTCGGAGACGATGGTCACGGCTCCTTCCTTATCCAGTTCGCGGATATTCTGGGCGGCGGTTGTTCCTGCAACGCCGTTTCCGATAATCAGATATCTTTTCATAAACCCTCCAAATTACAAGACTATGTTATACAGGACTGTGGTGGTTAGTATTTCGGTTTTCGCTTTTGTCCCATGTATTACCTCATAAGGCAATCATCATGCCGAAAAAAAATAAACCGGAAAACATGGGGTATAAACGACTATATCTATTATCATATACCATTTTCAATCTTTTTCAACCCAAAAACGGATTTCATTCCTGGTGTTTCATGAGACACCAATGTATCAGAACAGAACAAAAAAATGATACAAACGAGCCCTTTTTTTCCTACTGGCGCTTGAAAAAAGAATCCTCGCAAGGGAACCCGAGTGGCACAAAAATTGTATTAATTCAGATAAGAGAAGCAATAATCAATTCATTGAACCCAAACCCGGAGGTAAAAATGGACAAAGCGATACTTTTTGTGTTCAACCCCGACCCCATGTGTTTTATTCATGTGCTGCTGAATGCGCTTGATATGGAGTCAAAAGGAGTCAAAGGAAAAATCGTCATGGAAGGCGGAAGTGTAGAACTGATTCCCGAGCTTTCCCGAGAGGATCACATGCTGCACAAACTCTGGACCGAGACAAAAGAGAAAAATCTTGTCGAAGGGGTCTGCAAGGCGTGTGCAAACAAGCTCGGAACTCTGGACGCTGCTTTGGCGCAGAATTTGTCCCTTCTCGATGACATGAGAGGGCATCCCTCCATGACCGCTTACAGAAAAAAAGGATATGAAATTATTACTTTCTGAAAAGGAGATACGATCATGAAAATCGACGTCCAAAACAACCTGGTGGAGTTCACACCTGAGACAGCGGATGAGAAAAACAAACTGGAAGCTTTATGGCGCACCATCGTCGACTGCGCCCGATTCAACAAAAAACTCGTCCCCATCGGCCAGTATGTGCCGTCCGAGGATTCTCTGGCCCGATTCGCCATTGAAGGAGACAGCAGTGAAAAGAGTGATACCGAAACCTATCCGGAAGTCTATGCCCAGCAGGACTGCACGTGTTACTGCCAGACCTGCAACAAATTCGCCACGCTGAAAAAAGGGGACCGTATTCCGCCCTGCTGCAGCAAGCTCATGGAAGTGCTCGACTGATTTTTCCCGGACGGGTGTACGCCTCCGGCCGAGTCAACTGCCACCCGCTTTGCGGGTGGCTTGTACGGTAAAGCTTGTATCCGTCAGAGGCAAAAACACGCAAGTGTTTCCATTGTTCCCGGGAAAACCGGAGGAAAAATCCCGGTTTCCACCCGATCAGCCATCAAGCATATGATCCATACGGCCTGAAATTTCGTGCTTCGGCAGAGCACCGGTCGCCGTATCCAGAACCTTCCCGTCTTTTACGAAAAGCATTGTGGGAATGCTCATGATGTTGAACCTGGAAGCGGTCCCCTGGTTCTCGTCCACATTCAGCTTGGCGATTTTCACCCGCCCCCTGTATTCCGAAGCAAGGGTGTCCAGAACCGGTCCCATGGTTTTGCAAGGCCCGCACCAGGGGGCCCAGCAGTCAACCAGAACAGGTACAGGGGACTGGATTACCTCGGATTCAAAACTTGTATCCGTAATGTCCACCGGGCCGTCCAAGCGGGTATCCGGAAGCAAAGATCCGCATTTACCGCACTTGGGGCCTTCATCCATCCTTGACAGCGCCAACCGGTTTTTGGTGCCGCACTGCCTGCATCGAACCACAAGATTCCCGTCTGTCATGGGCTTCCCTCCTGTTTCTCTAATTCACCTGTGTACCGGTTCCCTGGCTGTCAAACAAGAGAAGCCAGTTCCTTTCCATACTCCTGGGCCGCCTTCATGCCGCCTTGCACCCAGCTTGCCTTGA
>CAYFVA010000287.1:0-3212 GCA_964346265.1 uncultured Desulfobacterales bacterium | reverse complement strand
CATGGATCAGCAGGTCTTTGAGGCGTTCACTCAAAAACAGGATGGATTCGATATCCAGGTGCTCGGTGACGGTTTCGTCAAAGAGCAGCCTGCACTCGGCATCGAATTCCTCATCCGCATCCCAGAACAACAGCAGCACCGGAAGCCGGGGCAGGGGATCGAACCGGAGCGCGGTTCCGGAGGATCCAAAGGTCTCTGACACATCAGCGGCTCCTGTTTGTTCCGAGAGGTCTTTCAATTCTTTGACGCGGCCGGAAAAGTGCTCGACCAGAGGCTTTTCCACATGGTCCCGCATGGATTTGATTTTAGAGACCGTGTTGGGGAGTTCCTGGAACCCGGTCCACTTGCCGGTGGGTTTGGAAATGCCCCCCTGGGCCAGGTGATTGTATAAAAAGGTCTGTTCCAGGCGGGTGAGCTCTCCCTTGTTTTCTTTTTCAATCCCGTCCGGAGATATGACAACGTTTTCCCGAAAATAGGGGAGAAGCAGCACGGTCCGTCCTTCCCTTTCCACAGTCCGACCGCCGATCCTGGGCTCCAGGTCCTTTATCTCCATGGAGGCGGCCCGCTGTCTGGCCCACTGGAGGGCATCCTCCGCCATGTCCCGTTTTTTCCACTTTCCGGAATCATACTGTTCATCAAGAGTCTTCTGCACATCAGCGATCGATTCCGGATCCAGGTGGGGACATTGGGAGAGCGGCAGGTGCTCGGCCACCACTTTGGCGGCAAAGGCGAGACAGGTGGAAAAGCCGCAGTCGCCGCAGTTGGTTCGGGGCAGGATGTCTCTGTACAGATCAACCGGTGAATAGGGCATGGGTTCCTCGGCAAAAAATGGTGTTACATGAAATCCGGGGCTGTTACTTTGAGCATGCCGTATCCGCCCTGGATGTTCCGGGTATCAACGATCCCGATGCTCTCCAGAAATACCATGGCTTCGTAGGACCTGACGCCGGTGCCGCACATGACAAACAGCGGCTCGTCCGCCGGTACTTCTTTGTATCTTTCCCTGAGTTCCGACTGGGGGATGCTGATTCTTCGGTGTTCATATTCATCCGCAAACGGGGTGGATTCGTTGCGTTCCCTGACATCCAGCACTCGAATGGTACCGTTTTTGAACTCTTCCAGAAAGTCAGCCGTGTCCACGGGCCGGTTTTTGCCTTCCAGAATGTTGTCGAGTGTATTGCCTGCATTGTTGATAATGTCCATGGCGGATGCACAGGGCGGAGCGTACCCGGTTTCAAGACAGCAGATGTCGTCCACGTCGGTGTTCTGGTGCAGAAGCGGAGCCACGGCATCCACCCGGGCTTTGACGGCGTCCTTCTGGAAACCGCCCGCCTCGATCCCGAGTACCCGACGGCTTTTGCGGTCCGCGATCAGGGTGATGTACATGAGCTTGGCATCCGGATAGAAATGAGCCCGGTCATGCTGGGCCACAATGGCATGGACCGGGTCGAACCCGGCTGCCTTGGCCTGCTGAACGGTGAGTCCGGACCGGGCGAATCCCATATCAAAGATTTTGATGCAGAAGGTTCCCACTGTTCCGGGGAATTGGCTGTTTTTCCCGGTGATGTTGGCGGCAATGACCCTGCCCTGGCGATTGGCAAGGGAGCCGAGCGGCATGAGAAGACTCTCCCCGCTGACGCGGTTGGCGAGTTCCACACAATCCCCGCCTGCATAGATATCCGGGTCATTTGTCTGCATGCGGCCGTTCACAAGGATACCACCGGATTTGCCCACTGCAAGACCGGCATCTTCCGCGATCCCGGTGTTGGCTTTCACCCCGGTACTGAGGACCACAAGATCGCATTCAACGGTTCGGGCCCCGGTTTCCACAGCCGTTACCCCGCCGTTCTCACCGGCAAGGATTCGCTTGACCGATTCCGACACAAGAACTTCGACATCGTTTTCCAGAAGGTGATTAAAGGCGATCCGGGCCATGTTTGTTCCCACGGCATAAGGAAGGACCTGGTCTGCCATCTCAATGAGGGTGGTTTCCACTCCCCACAGGTCGGTCAGGGCTTCCGCCATCTCGATTCCGATGGCGCCGGCTCCGATGACCACGGCTTTTTCAACGTTTCCGGAGGCGATTTTATCCTTTATATCCATGGCATGGTGAAGGTTGGACACAATATGAACCCCGGGAAGATCCGCTCCCTCCACAGGAGGTCTTGCAGGGGTGGTGCCGGTGGAAATCACCAGTTTGTCGTATTCCAGAAGGTTTTGGGTTCCATCGGGAATTGACCGGGTATGCACGGTTTTGTTCTTTCGGTCGATCCGGACGGCTTCTGTTTCAGACAGTACCTCAATGCCTTTGCAGGTTCGGAAAAAATCCACGTCTCGCTTGACATGGGAGGTGGTGGAAAAAAGCCCCTCGACATCGGCGATGTCTCCTCCCACATAGTACGGAATTCCGCATCCGCCGTAGGAGACGATGGAATCCCTGTCCACCACAGTGATTTGTGCATCCGGGTCAAGTCTTCTGAGCCTGGACGCCACTTTCGGTCCCAGTGCCACCGCACCGATAATAACGACTTTTTGCGCCATTGTATGCTCCCTGTTTCATGAAATTGTATATGTCCGCTGTATGACACGGGCAGATCGTCTGTGCCTGCCGTGTTCACCGGGGTGCAAAACTTGTTACAGGCTGATTACGGCTGCATCGCATGAAAGCTCTATCAGTTCCGCAGCAGATGCCATGCGGAAGGATTCAGCCAGGTCATCCTCGGACAGAAACCGTGCCTTTGCGCAGGGGGTGCAGACGAGGATCGGCACTTCATGGGCCTGAAGATGTGTCAGAAGGTCGTCCGCCACATCACCCGTGGCAGCTCTCATATGCTCCATGGCGCCCTCCCTTGCAAGGTACACCGCCTCGTCCAGAAGAAACATGGTAACGTTCTTCCCCTGTTTGTGGGCGACCGTGGCAAGGTGGAAGGCCCGGGTGGCCCGGTTCGGGTTGTTGGTGCCGCAGGAAAGCGCGATCAGTACATTGTTGGTCATTTTTTTTCTCCTTTCAGTTGAGCGTCAATTGCTTGTATTGCCTCCGGGTTTTCTTCTTTCCGGTACCCGGCTTGTATAAAAGTTTCCGGTTTCCGGTTGTGAAAAGCAAGCGCTGTGCCGAAAAAATCATTTTTAATTAAAACATGCGCAAAAGAAAGATACAATGCCTTTTTTCCATGAAAAATACCGGCTTGATACCTGCCGGAGCTATTTGTTTG
>CAYFVA010000286.1:0-3227 GCA_964346265.1 uncultured Desulfobacterales bacterium | reverse complement strand
AAAGGAGAATTCTGTATGGAAAAAGCGGTTATCGTAAGCGCTGTAAGAACCCCGCTTGGAAGTTTCGGGGGAACACTGGGCCAGTCTGGAGCAACACACCTCGGGGCCCACGTGGTAAAGGAAGCGGTCAATCGGGCGAATATCGGAAAAGAGGAAGTAAACGAGTGTATCATGGGCATGGTCCTGCCCTGCGGATACGGTCAGAACCCGGCCAGGCAGACTGCGGTCAAGGCGGGGCTGCCGTGGGAGGCCGAATCCATCACCGTGAACAAGGTGTGCGGATCGTCCCTCAAATCGGTGATGCTGGCGGCCCAGGCCATCCAGTGCGGCGATGCCGACGTGGTGGTGGCCGGCGGCATGGAGACCATGAGCATGGCTCCGTATTACATGGATAAAGCCAGATGGGGGCTCCGGATGGGACCGGGCAGAATCGAGGACCACATGGTGCACGACGGATTGTGGGACGTGGTCAACGACTTTCACATGGGCATGTCCAACGAGCTTTGTTCGGAAAAATGGGGCGTATCCAGGGAAGAGCAGGACCGGTACGCGGCCGAATCCTACAGAAGAGCGGTCCGGGCGGTCCGGGACAACCGGTTCAAAGAAGAGATTTCACCGGTTGAAATCCCGCAGAGGAAAAAGGACCCAATGGTGTTTGATACGGACGAGTGTCCCAGGGAAACCGATTATGAATCCCTTTCCAAAATGAAACCCGCCTTCAAAAAGGAAGGCGTGGGCACAGCAGGAAACGCGTCGATCATCAGTGACGGGGCGTCCGCTCTCGTGGTCATGAGTGAGAAAAAGGCAAAAGAGCTGGGGTGTACCATTATGGCAGAGATCGGGGCCCAGGCATCCCACGGCATCGACATGAAGTACGTCCTGATGGCTCCCATTTACGCCATTCCCAAGGTGTTGAAAAAAGAGGGGGCATCCATCTCGGATATTGAACTGTTTGAAATCAACGAGGCGTTCAGCGGCACGTCTACCGCCATTAACAAGGTTCTTGAGCTTGATCCGGAAAAGGTCAACGTGAACGGCGGCAGTGTGGCCTTAGGCCATCCCATCGGCGCAAGCGGGGCAAGGGTTCTGACCACGCTGCTTTATGAGATGGAAAAGCGGGATGTCAAAAAAGGGCTTGCCTCCCTCTGTCTCGGGGGCGGTGAAGCGGTGGCGATGGTGGTGAACCGGTAATAAAAAAGGAGGAACACATGGATATAAAAACTTTCGGCGTGATCGGTGCGGGCCAGATGGGCAACGGGATTGCCCAGGTTGCAGCGGCGAGCGGACTTGATGTGATCATGAGCGATATCAAGGACGAGTTCTGTGAAAAGGGCGTGGCCGCCATCACCAAGAATCTGGACCGGATGGTCAAAAAGGAAAAAATCAACGCGGACCAAAGAACCGAGATTCTGGGGAGGATCAACACCACAACGGATCTTTCGGATATGCGTTCCGTGGATTTCGTGGTGGAGGCGGCAAGCGAGAACGAAGAGATCAAGTTCAACATCTTCCAGGATCTGGACAAGATCTGTGCATCAGAGGCGATTCTGGCCACCAATACCTCCTCGATCCCCATCGGCAGGATCGCATCCAGAACCCACCGGCCGGACAAGGTGATCGGCATGCATTTCATGAACCCGGTGCCGGTGATGAAACTGGTGGAGCTGATCCGGGGCGTTGCCACATCCGTGGAAACGTTCGACACCACCTGGGAACTTTGCGGAAAATTCGGCAAGACACCGGCCCAGTCCGACGATTACCCGGGATTCCTGGCCAACCGGATCCTGATGCCCATGATCAATGAAGCGGTGTTCTGTCTGTTCCAGAGCGTGGGAAAGGCCGAGGATATCGATACGGTGATGAAGCTCGGCATGAATCATCCCATGGGCCCCCTGGCCCTTGCCGACCTGATCGGGCTCGACACGTGTCTTGCCATCATGGAAACGCTGTACAACGGGTTCAACGATTCCAAGTACCGGCCGTGTCCGCTTTTGAGACAGTACGTGGAAGCAGGCTGGCTGGGCAGGAAAACCGGCAGAGGGTTTTACGAGTACTGATATGAATGAATATGCCAAATCCGTTCCGGCAAAAGAGCTTGGATGGCGTACCGAACGCCTCCAGGCAACACTTGCGGATAAAGGGATTTCCGGGGCGCTGATTCTCCAGAAAACGGATCTGTATTATTTTTCCGGGACCCTTCAGCAGGGATGGCTGTATATCCCGGTGGAGGGAAACCCCGTATTGATGGTGCAGAAGGATTTTGAGCGCGCCTGTGCCGAGAGTGCAGTCGATGATGTCGTTTTTGTGAAGACCCCGAAAATGGTCCCGGACACCCTGAAAGAGCGGGGAATCGATATACCCGCCATGATCGGCATGGAGCTGGATGTCCTGCCGGTGAATCATTACCGGCTGTTCCGGAAGCTTTTCAAAAAATCCGAAATCACGGATGTATCCGAGGAAATCCGGAAGGTGAGGTCCGTCAAGTCGGAATATGAAATCGATCTTGCCGGACAGTCTTCAAAGGCCTGGGATCAGTGGATGGAGAAGGTCCCGGAATTCATTGAAGAGGGCATTTCCGAGATCGAGGCTGCGGGGCGGATCGAGGGGTATGCCAGAAAACTCGGCCACCAGGGGCTGATCCGTCTTCGAAGGTGGGAAGGAGAGCTGTTTTACGGGCATCTGATGAGCGGGACGGCTGCTGCCGCCCCGAGTTACCTGGCCTCTCCCACGGGCGGATATGGCGCGTATGCCGCTTTTGCCCAGGGAGCGGGGTTTAAACGGATACAACGGCATGAGCCGGTGCTTCTGGATTACACCTTTGCCATGAACGGGTATATTTCGGACAATACCCGGATTTTTTCCGTCGGCGCCCTGCCCGATGACCTGATGAAAGCCCACGACGCCATGCTCGCTGTTCAGGAAAAGGCGATTCAGGCGGCAAAACCGCAAGTTGCGGCCGGGGACCTGTATGACACAATGGTGGAGGAAGCCGGAAAAAACGGAATGGCGGAATGGTTCATGGGCGCTCCCGGTAAAAAGATCAAATTCACCGGCCACGGGGTCGGCCTGGAGCTGGATGAATACCCGATCATTGCAAAGGGGCAGTCCATGCCCCTTGAAAAGAACATGGTGATCGCACTCGAACCCAAGGTGATCATACCACAGAAAGGGGTTGTGGGGATCGAGAACATGTTCCTTGTGACCGAAAAAGGACTGGAGCGGTTCTG
>CAYFVA010000285.1:0-3235 GCA_964346265.1 uncultured Desulfobacterales bacterium | reverse complement strand
CCCAAGCCGTGAAACGGGTCTCGGACAACCTGGATGTCCAGGTGCTTACCGCTTCCGGCAGCAGCCCCAAAGTACTGGAAAAGGCCGGCATAAAACAGGCGGAAATTCTATTGGCGGTGACGGACAGTGACGAGGTCAACCTTGTGGCATGCCTTGTGGCCAACATGCTGTCTCCGGCCACGAAAAAGCTGGCAAGGCTGAGAAATTCCGATTTCGATCCGTACCATTCGACATTCAGCATTGAAGCCCCTCATATTGATACGGTCATCAACCCGGAGATCGAGGTTGTCAAAACCATTATCCAGCTGATGAAAGTTCCCGGTGCCGTGGATGTGAATCAATTTGCCGACGGCCGGGTGAAACTTGTGGGGATCAAGATTGATGAAAAATCCCCAATGGCCGATGTTAAGCTGTCGGATTTCGTATCCAGGTTCGGACGGGAACGGCCTCTGATTGCAGCCGTGATCCGTCAGGGAGATCTGATCATCCCCAGGGGGGAAAATCAGGTCAAGGCCGGGGATGTGGTCTATTTTATCAGCGAGAGCGAAAAGCTTGAAAAGACCATCAACGTCTTCAACAAGAAGGTGCGGCCGCTCAAACGGGTCATGATCGTGGGCGGCGGCCGGATCGGGTATAGACTGGCCGAAAGTCTTGAAAAGGAAAATGTCCACACCAAAGTGGTGGAGTCGGATGTAAACCGGTGCACAGAGCTTTCCGAAAAAATAAACAGAACCATTCTTCTGCACGGGGACGGTTCCGACCAGAAACTCTTGATGGAGGAAAATATATCAGATTGTGATGCGGTGGTGGCGCTCACCAACGACGAGGAAACGAATATTTTGATTTCCCTTTTGGCCAAAAGTCTCGGAGCCCACAGCACCATCACCAAAATCAGCAAGTTCGGCTATTTTCCCCTCATGTCCGCCATCGGACTGCACAAAGTGGTCAGTCCCCGTCTTTCCGCCATCAACTCGATCCTCCGGGAAATCCGTAAAGGCAAGGTTCTGTCTGCGGCCTCTGTTTTCGGGGAGAACGCCGAGGTGATCGAGGCGGTGGCCCTTGAAACCTCTATGATCGTAGGCAGGCCCTTGAAAAAGCTTTCCTTTCCAAAAGGCGCCATCCTGGTCTGCATCATCACCGGGGATGAGATCATTATTCCCACAGGTGAGAGTGTGGTCTCCCCCAATGACAGAATCATCATCTTTGCCAAGCGGCAGGCGGTGAAAAAGCTTGAAAACATGTTAACCGTAAAGCTCAGGTTCTTTTAATGCGGTTGCTGTATATTATTCATTTGGTGGGGATTCTGTTGCTGTTTCTCGGACTGGCCATGCTTATTCCCTTAGGCTGGAGCCTTGTGTATCATGACCCGGGCCTTGTCCCCATCCGCCGGGCAATGGCGATCACCGTTTGCACCGGCCTGGTCCTTGTTTTCACCTCCCGCAGGCCGGATATCGACTTTATCGCACAGCGGGAAGGGATGGCGATTGTTGCTCTGGGGTGGGTTTCAATCGGTCTTTTCGGGGCGCTCCCCTTTTATCTGGACGGCGCGTTTGCAAGTTTTACGGATGCGTTTTTTGAGTCCGTTTCAGGGTTTACCACCACGGGATCAACCGTACTCACGGATATCGAGAGCGTATCCAAAAGTCTTTTGTTATGGCGCAGCTTGATTCAGTGGCTGGGCGGCATGGGGATCATTGTCCTCTCCCTTGCCATCCTTCCGTTCCTGGGGGTGGGAGGCATGCAGCTTTTCAAGGCGGAAGTGCCCAGCCCGGTGCCGGACAAGCTGTCGCCCCGTCTCAGTGATACAGCCAAAATCCTCTGGTATGTGTACACGCTTATTACGGTGGTGGAAATTGTTTTCCTGTACGCAGGCGGCATGACCTTTTACGATGCCTTGTGCCATGCGTTCACCACCATGCCCACCGGCGGCTTTTCTCCGAAGAGCGCCTCCATCGCGCATTATAACAGTGCGTATTTTGACTGGGTGATCATCTTTTTCATGATGCTTGCCGGGATCAATTTCGCCCTTCATTTCCAGTTTTTACGGGGCAAACCCCTTGTGTTCTGGAAGGATTCGGAAGCCAGGTTCTTTATATTTCTGATCCTTTTCTTAATCGCCGTGGTCACGGTGAATGTACAGGACATGTATGAAACCTTTACAGAGGCTGTCAGGTACGCCTCTTTCCAGGTGGTTGCGATTGCGACCACCACGGGATATGCCACTGCCGATTATGAACAGTGGCCTGGATTGAGCCAGGTGATCCTGTTTCTGTGCATGTTTATGGGGGCATCTGCCGGATCCACAGGCGGCGGCATGAAGTGCGCGCGTATCATGGCCTGCTTTAAATACTGTTACAGGGAACTTTTCATGCTGATTCATCCCAGCAGCGTCTCGACAATCAGGGTCAACTCTTCGGTGATACCGGAGAATGTGATTCGCGGTATCATGGGGTTTCTCGCACTTTACATCGGGCTTTTCATTATCGCAAGCCTTTTGCTCTCCGGACTCGGGCTGGACATGGTATCCGCATTTGCCGCATCCGCGGCATGTGTCGGGAATATCGGACCGGGTTTCGGCAGCGTGGGACCCGTTGACAATTTCGCCCATATCCCGGCGGCCGGCAAATGGATCCTGTCCTTTTGCATGCTTTTGGGAAGGCTGGAGATTTATACGGTGATCATTCTTTTCGTGCCGGAATTCTGGAAAAAATAGCCCGGCTCGGCGCAAAAGGGAAAAGGCCTGTTACTCTTCTTCGGTGGTGAGCTGGAAAAACTCCTTGATTTTCTCTTCGTTTTTTTTGAGATTCTCTATTGTCAAATGAAGGATTTGTTCATTGGTCCCCACTTTGTTGATGATGTTTTTCGCAGCCACCGGAACGGGGTTGCCGCTGTGACCGATCCCGGACTTCTGTACCAGGTAGTTGGCCAGGTTGATGAGCAGCGTCATGTGTTTGAATTCCGGCGGGCAGACATCCGGCTTGTGATGGTACCGGCAGGGGATGATAATCGAGTTGGGAAAGTTCCATCTTTTGAGCAAAAGTGCTGCCACCATTGCATGGTCCATTTCAAAGACCTTCATCTCGGCTGCGTATAAAGGGGTTCTGGCTTCCATGGCCACCTGTCTTACCTTCTGGTACTCCTCCTTGAAGTACACGGAAAAGAGGATTTTGCCGATGTCGTGGAGCAGGCAGGGGACAAAAACCTTGTTTGCAATGGAGGGGTTGGTTCTTTTGGC
>CAYFVA010000284.1:0-3248 GCA_964346265.1 uncultured Desulfobacterales bacterium | reverse complement strand
TACCGGGCGCCATCACTTTTATTTTGATCCGGATGACCGCTTGAAAAACGAATTCATTTCAAGGTGAGAAAGATTGGAATTCGACCCGAAAGGAAAACCCCATGAAAGATGTACTGGACCGGTTTGAAGAGGCCGGAAAAAACCCTGAAGCCCGGGCGGCCGAATGGAAAAAGGAAACCGGACGCCCTGTGGTCGGCACCTTCTGTTCCTACGCGCCCGAAGAAATCATATACGCCGCAGGCGCCCTGCCGTATCGGATGATCGGCAGCACAGCGGCAAAAGGACTGTCGGACGCTTATCTTCAGAGCTACTGCTGCAGTGTGGTGAAAAACACCCTGGATGATCTTCTGTCCGGAAAACTTGATTTCCTGGAAGGTGCCGTATTCCCTCACACCTGCGATTCCGTGCAGCGGCTTTCCGATATTTTCCGGCTCAACATGACAGATCCTTTTCACCTGGATGTGGTCCTGCCGGCCAAACTCGACACCCCGAGTGCGGCGGATTACATGAAAAGCGTCCTGAAGCGCCTTATACGGGATCTGGAAGAACGGCTGAGCACCCGGGTCACAAAACAGGACCTGTCTGACGCAGTCAAGGTCTTCAACCGCCTGCGGAACGGATTGAGAACTCTGAGAGAAGCCGGGATCGACAACCGGGTCAACCTCACCGCCGGTCAGCTGCATATCATCTCAAGGGCGGTCACGGCAATGGACCCGGCCGAGGCAGCCGACCTTGTGGAAAAACTTTGCTCCTTTATTCAGCCGAAAGCTGATTCGGATTCCGCCCTTTCCAAACGGGTCGGTCTTACCGGGTCGGTATGCGGCGTGCCGTCGGTGTATGAAACCATAGAACAGGCGGGCGGCCTGGTGGTGCTGGATGATTTCTGCACCACGGAACGGTACACCGACTTTGCCGTGGATGAATCAGCTGATCCTTTGACTGCAATCGCAGACCGGTACCTGAAAAAGGCCGACTGCCCGTGCAAGCATTCCTCCCTGTATTCAAGGGGAGAACGGATTGTGGAAAAGGCGTCTGCGCGAGAGGTGAAGGGCATGATTTTTCTTCTGCTCAAGTTCTGCGATCCCCATGCGTTCGATTATCCGTATATCCGGGATATGCTGGAAAACAACGGCATCAAAAGCATGGCATTCGAACTCGATGACGAAAAGTCGGTCCATGCCCAGTTCAAAACCCGGTGCGAAGCCTTCATGGAAATGCTGTAAACAACAGGAGACCACATGCCCACACCCGATGAAAAAAAGATCAAGGCGGACAAACGGCTTCGCGAGATCATGACCGAATACTACATCGAAGCCAAAACCCCGAAAGAGCAGACCGGCAAAAAGATCGCCTGGATTACCAGCGGCGGGCCTGTGGAGCCGCTGCACGCCATGGACGTGATCCCGGTATACCCGGAGAATTACGGAGCCATGTGCGGGGCCGCCAAAATGTCCACCGAGCTTTGTGAAAAGGCGGAGGAAATGGGATATTCATCAGACCTTTGTTCATACGCACGGGGGGACATCGCCTGCGCGACAGTCAACGGCGGTCCCATCGGCGGGCTTCCCGAGCCGGACATGCTGATCTGCTGCAACAACATCTGCGGGACCGTGCTCAAGTGGTACCAGGTGCTGGCCCGGTACTTTGACGTGCCCCTGTTTGTCCTGGACACCCCGGTCTGCCATACCGGGTATGCAAAAGAGACGGACACCTATGTCCGGCAGCAGATCGGCGAATACGTCACGTTTCTGGAGGCTGTTTGCGGCCGGTCGTTTGATTATGACCGGATGACCGAGGTGGGAGCGCTTTCGGTGAAAGCCCAGAAACTCTGGCAGAAGGTCCTGGATACGACCATGAACAAACCCGCTCCCATGACCTGTTTTGACGCATTTTTCCATCTGGCCATGATCGTGACCCTGCGGGGCACCCAAACGGCGGTGGACTATTATGAACTCCTTTTAGAAGAGATGAACGACCGGGTCCGCAAGGGCATCAGCAAGGTGGAACCGGAACGGTACCGGCTGATCTGGGACAACCTGCCGGTATGGTACAAAATGCGGTGGTTCTCAGACAAATTCGCCGCCCACAATGCCGGGTTTGTGGCGGACACGTACACTTCCGGCTGGTGCGGGACCCTCTCGTACCTGGACGAGAATGATTTTCTGGGTTCCATGGCCGAGTCGTACACGCGGATTTTCCTGAACACCGGCATCGACCACATGGCGGACAATATCGTGAGCATGGTGGAAAAGTACGACGCCCACGGCGTGGTATTTCACTCCAACAGAAGCTGCAAACCCTATTCTTTCGGGCAGTACGACATCCAGCGGATTGTCAGGGAAAAGACGGAAAAGCCCTGCCTGATGATCGAGGCGGACATGTGTGACGAGAGAAAATTTTCCGAAACCCAGGTGGAAACAAGGATCGACGCGTTTATTGAAATGCTTTGAATGACAGAGGAGACAGAACATGATCACCGCCGGGATCGATATCGGGTCCACCACCGCCAAAGGGGCGGTACTGCAAGACGGTCGGATCGAGGCCGTGACGGTCATGCCCACCGGGTATGACCCCAAAGGGGCTGCTGAAACCGTACTGGAAAAGCTTCTGGAGAAGACCGGGCTCGAACGGCAGGATGTGAAAGCAGTCGTGTCCACCGGGTACGGCCGGAAAAACGTGGCGTTTGCCGACAATTCCGTGACCGAGATCACCTGCCATGCGGCCGGCGCACGGCTGCTCAACCCGAACGCCGCCACCATCGTGGACATCGGCGGCCAGGACAGCAAGGTGATCGTGCTGGACAACAGCGGAAACGTGGCGGATTTTACCATGAACGACAAGTGTGCCGCAGGAACCGGGCGGTTCCTGGAGGTCATGGCGTCGGCCCTCCGGATCGAGCTTGAGAGTCTGGCCGACTTTTCCGCCCGTGCGGACGCATCAGTGGCCATCAGCAGCGTGTGCACGGTGTTTGCCGAGTCCGAGGTGATTTCCCTCATCTCAAAGGGAGAAAAAAGGGAGAACATCATTGCCGGCATCCATGCGGCCATCGGAAGCAGGATCGCATCCATGGCCGGCCGGGTCAAGGCCCGTCCGCCGTACATGATGACCGGCGGGGTCGCCCTGAACCAGGGAGTGGTCCGGGTGCTGGAAGAACGGTTTCAAAATGAAGTCACCGTGCCGAATCTTGCCCAAATAAACGGTGCCGTGGGCGCCGCCCTGATCGCGGCGGACCGCAACGGGTAAAAAAA
>CAYFVA010000283.1:0-3251 GCA_964346265.1 uncultured Desulfobacterales bacterium | reverse complement strand
AAACACCACCGTCAAAAAAACCGGCCGGACAAACCCGGCCCCTCTTTTGATGGCCATGCCGGACCCGATCCGCGCGCCGATGACCTGCCCGGCGCCCATGCACAACCCGGCCGAATACAGTACGTTTCCCCCGACGGCAAACAGGAGAAGCGCCAGTATGTTGCTGGTGAAATTCATGACCCGGGTATACCCGGCCGCTTTGGTCATATTGAATCCCATCACCATGACAAACGCGGCCATCCAGAAGGAACCGGTTCCCGGACCGAAAAAACCGTCATAAAACCCGAGTCCCAGGCCGAAAACCAGGAAAAACAGAAAACCGGGCATCCGCTCGTGCCCGTCTTCATACCCGATTTTCGGGGAAAACAGCATATACACAAACACCGCCAAAAGCAAAACCGGAACAAGATGGCGAATAAACCCGGGATCGAGCTGCTGTATGGCCCACGCTCCGGCAGCCGCTCCCGCAATGGTGAACAAAACACCGGTAACCGACTTTTTCAAATCAACGGTTCCGCTCCGGATATAGTTGTATGCCGAGGAAAACGTGCCGAAACTGCCCTGCAGCTTATTGGTGCCGAGCGCCACCTGCGGGGGCAGTCCTGCCGTGAGAAGTGCGGGCAATGCAATCAGGCCGCCTCCGCCGGCCACTGAGTCCACGAAACCCGCACACAGGCCTGCGCCAAACAGAATCGGATACGTTGCCAGGTCCATGGATCCAGGTTACACCTGGTCCTCCTCCGGACTTGCCCAGACAATGTGGGATTTGTTCACGAAAAAGGTTTTGTACTTGATGGGTTTTTCAATATCCTTGAAATAGACTGTCACGGAAAACATAACCAGAAAAGGCTCCTCACTGGTCACCAGAAGATCGCTCACCCGGTCGTACCCGCCGCCCCTGTTGATGTTCACCCGGCCCACCACCTGGGATTCATCCACAAGTTTGAGCCGGAGGATCCTGCTTTCGATTTTCGGGTACGTTCCATCCGTTTTTTCTGATGATTGGTGGTGGGCCATTCGGTCCTCCTGTCGGTTAAAAATAGGTCCTGAGTTTCAGCTCGTACGGATGCGGGTTCAAATACGTCTGTCTTGCAAGATAAGGCTGGTCATACTTCATCACGTAGTGGTTGAGCAGCGTGAGAGGCACGATCAGCGGTACATACCCGTTCCGGTACCGGTCGATGATCGACACCAGTTCGGCCTTCTCCCGCCCGGTCAGATCTTTTTTAAAATATCCCTGCATGTGCTCGAGAACATTGATATTCTTTTTCACGGTGGTCTTGAGACTCAAGGCCTCCAGGAGAATCCGTTCATACATGTCGAACAGTTCGTTCGTATCATACTGTTTGCCTTCGGCCACCAGTTTGCCCATCTGCCGGTAGTGTTTCGGGCTGTGAGAGAGGATCAGAAGCTTGTTGTCGGTATGGAACTCCACCAGCCCGCCGAGCGTACGGTTGGTTTCGAGCAGGTTCCGCCACCGCTTCAGCGCAAAAACATTGATGATAAAATGCTCTCTCAGACCGGCATCATTGAGCCGTTCCGCCTCTTCCACCGGAATCCGGGGAAACCGTTTGACAAACGCGGCTGCAAAAAGGCCTCTTCCGTTTTTCCTGACCTTGCCGTCATCCCCGTAGACCTGGATCCGGTAAAGGCCGCTGCTCGGGGATTTACTCTTGAATATGAATCCGCACAAGTCCTCTTTTTCAAGCTCATCCAGCTTCGGGCCGATCCAGTCCTTCATCATCCGCGTTTTTTCAATCCCGGTCCGGGAGGTCACCAGCCTGGGATTTTCCGGGTCCCCTGCCAACCGGATGGCTTCACGGGGAATTTCCATACCGCACTCCACCTCCGGGCAGACCGGTACATATTCCGCAAACAGACCAAGCGTCCCGGTTAAAAACCGGTCATGTTTGTGTCCCTTGTCATACCGGACTTTTTTGCCCAGAAGACAGGAACTGACCCCGAGTTTGATTGTATCTTCCATGATGGCAATCCTCCTGATTGGTTTTCTACCCTGTCAGTAATGCATCCGAAGCCTTATTGTCAACAAAAAAGCAAAATACGGAATCAATTCAAACCCCGGTATCAAGCGGCGGTTTCGATCCGGCCGGCCGCATCCAGAAGATCTTCTGCAAAATGGTGCATGCTGTTGTAAAATGCAAACACCTGCAAAAGCTTTTGCAAATCGAACCGGTGGGTGACTCCCTGCCGCCTGAGTTCCAGAAGGCGGGTATCCGCCTTTTCAAGCGCCTGTTCCAGTCCGGTCCGATCCTGACCGGAAACCCGGTTTTCCGCCAGTTTGACCAGAAGATCCCCACACTTTCGGGCAAGCGCCTCAAGCTCGGGCTGCATGATAATATCAAATCCTTTCTGCTCGGTTTCCGAAAGGGTGCGCACCATGGACCGGAGATGCCACAGCGCCCGGTTCATGATCGCCACCCGGACGGCGAGATCCTCGCCGAACTGCCTGTGGTAAATCATGGCCTCGTGCCGGCGAATGTTTTCAAGAATCTCGTGGTTCTGCCATATACGGTCCGGGAGGGGCTCCAGAAAATCCGCGTCCATGGTCTTCTGGCCTTCCAGAAACGCCCGGACGATCATTCGGTATTTTTCCGCGCACGATTGTGCCTGTTCGGCAAGATTCTGTTTGAGCACATCCACCTTGCGCCTGGGCAGTACCGCCACGGACACAACAAAAGCACACAGAATTCCGATGCCGATCTCCAGCACCCGGGAAATCCCCACAAGAAGAATCTGAGGCGCGTCCCGGGCCGTCATGATCACGATGACCACCGTGATAGCGGCCATCCGGTACCGGGTGTTGTAATGGGTGAGAAAACTGCACAGCCCAATGGTCAAAAAAAGCTGCACCCCGACCCACAGTGAATTTTCCGGGAACAGGAACAGGACCGCCACTCCGAGAAACGCACCGATCAGGGTTCCGGAAAACCGATAAAAACACATCATCACCGAGTCGGCCACATACACCTGCATCACGATCACCGCCGATATCACGGCCCAGTATCCGAACTCGAAACCGAAAAAACCGGTGATCGCATAGGCCAGCACAGAAGCCGCAGCCGTCTTACCCCCGTGAATCAAATGGGTGGAGGGAATCTTCATATGGAGCCCATTTTCACCGAACATGTTTCTTTCTGTCTCCTCAAAAAATTTTTCACAAAGACTTTCAACTCATCAATGGTCATGACGCATTCCCGGCCCTTGTTTTCACAATGGCCTGTTCCAGGGCC
>CAYFVA010000282.1:0-3256 GCA_964346265.1 uncultured Desulfobacterales bacterium | reverse complement strand
GGTATGCTGGAGGCGGCGGAGAGTTGAACCTGGTATGCGCATCTTATCTTAAAAAAAGATTGCATGTATCAAATATTGTACGTTATAAAGTACAAAAAAATAATAGTTGAGGTGGGAGATGCAAAGAATAAAAATTCACCAGGATATAAAATCTCTCTCAGAGGTGAGAACAGGCATAGCAAGATTTATCAAACAGGTGCATGATACCAAAAGGCCTGTGGTGATAACCCAGCATGGAGAAGGTGTGGCAGTCCTTTTAGATGCCCGTGAGTATGAAAACATGCAGGAAAAGATTGAACTTTTAACAGACATTCAAACATCAATCGATCAAATAGAAGGTGGATACGGAGTCGATCATGATCTTGCCAAAGAAAAGATCGTAAAACGAGTTCTTACATGAGAATCGTATGGTCGCCATTGGCCATGGACAGAGCTTCCGAAATCGCTGAATATATAGCTTCGGACAACCCCTCGGCCGCTGAAAACTGGATTAATACAATATTCATAAAAGTTGAGGGGTTGGAGATTTCACCTGAAATCGGCCGGATTGTTCCCGAACTTAATAATAGGCAAATCAGGGAACTTATTTACGGAAACTACCGTATAATTTATCGTATTGAAACCGAGCAGGTATCTATTCTTACCATAAGGCATGGGAAACAAATATTGCCAATAGAGGAAATTATGGCCTGAAGAAAAGGGGTGCATGTACTTTATCCGTGCGGATCAGTCTGCGGTTTCCACCTGGTTCCGGCCGGTGTTTTTTGCTTTGTAGAGAGCCTCGTCCGCCCGTTTTAAAAGGGATTCCACATCTTCATCGTTTTGTTTTAGCTGCGAGACGCCGATGCTCACGGTGAATGAAATCTCTTTTGTATCGGACAGGGCGATCGATAGTTCTTCAATGGCTTTGCGCAGCCGGTCTGCAACCGTGAATGACTCTTTTATGTCGGTTTCGGGAAGCAGCACGGCAAACTCTTCTCCACCGATTCGGCCGAAAATATCCTCGTCTCTCAGCATGGAGGCCGCTGTTTGTGAAAGCGCCTGCAGCACTTTGTCCCCGACATCATGGCCGAAGGTGTCGTTAATGTTCTTGAAGCGGTCCGCATCCAGCATCATCAGCGAGAGAGGGCGGGAATGCCGAAGACTTCGATGCTTTTCCTCCTTTGCCAGTGTCATGAACCGTGCCCGGTTGGTGATGCCGGTGAGGCTGTCTGTGGTGGCCATGCGTTCCAGTTCCAGCTGGGCCTCCTTGACATCGGTGATGTCAAGGTTGATGCCGATCATGCGATATCCCGGGCCGCTTTCTGCCCTGTGACTCCGGGCGGCCGCCTGGATGTACCGGATTCTGTCCCCCGGAAGCAGGATGCGGAATTCCCAGTGCCAGTCCGAGTTTGAGTTCACAGCCTTTATCAGTTCGTTTTCCGCAGCTTCCTGGTCATCCGGGTGGAGCCTTTGTGTCCAGGCTTCATACAGTCCGACAAACCCTTCCGGATCCACTTCATAGAGCTCGTACATCCGCCTGTCCCAGACCAGTTCGTTCGTATTCGTATCCCATTCCCAGATACCCACGCCGCCTGCTTCCGAAGCAAGAGATATCCGTTCCGCATAAGACTGCAACTCTTTTTCCGCTTTTTTTCTTTCGGTGATCTCCCTCAGGTTGCTGACGGCATAGTACTGTCCGTCACTTTTGAAAGCCGTGACCGTCCGCTCCACATAAAAAGACTCTCCATTTTTGCGGAATGCTTTGAATTCATCCACGGAGTCCAGTACATATCCCTGTCCCGTATGGGAAAATTGCTCCATTCCTTTTGCCGCAGCTTCATGGTACTCAACCGGTGCAATCAGCTCATGGATTTCTCTTCCCAAAGCCTCTTCAGCGGCCCAGCCGAACATCCTTTCGGCAGACGGACTCCAGAAAAGGATCCTGCCTTTCGAATCGATCATGACGGATGCATCGTATGAGGCTTCCAGTATGGCTCTCCATTTTTTTTCTTCCTGTGCAAGCACCAGCTCCGCCTGTTTTCTTTCCGTGATATCCAGAATCGTGCCGCATAGTTTGACAGGATCGCCTGCAGCGTTATACCGGGGCTTTCCTTTTTCCTGCACATGTTTCACCCGTCCGTCAGGCAAAAGAATCCGGTGGTCAAAGGACGTATGTTCTCCTTTTTTCAGCGTCTCCTGGATGTGTTTTTCAACCATGGCCCTGTCATCGGAATGAACCAGTTCCATGACGTTTTCAAATGAAGGGGTATACGTATGACGGTCTACCCCGAAAATCATGTACACTTCATCAGACCACCACAGATGGCCGGGCGCCGAATCCGGTTTACAATCCAGTTCCCAGTTCCCCAGTTGGGCGATGGACTGTGCCTCGCCAAGGCTTTCCTTCACCTGTTCCATCTCGTGATGTTCTTTACCGGTTTTCCACGCGAAAAACGAAGTGATCAGGAAAAAAACCGACATTAAACCGTGGATTGCCGGAGTAAGCGGATGGGAAGCATTCAGGCCTTCCTGTGGTAAAGCCGCCATGACCCATGAGCCGGAAGGAAAAGACACAGGCATGGAAACCGCTTTCCGGTCCGGCTCAAAAAGGGAGGCATCTCCCCAGAACACATCACCGTCTGCGCCTTTACCGTCGATGCCCCGGACGGCGATGTCAAGTTCCGGGTTGTCCTTGATCCCGGTTTTCCTGAACAGCCTGTCCATGTCAATCACCGCGGAGACAATGCCCCAGAATGAAGACCTGTTTTTCCCGGCATTCAGGAAAACAGGTGAACGGCCGATAAGACCCCATCCGCCCTGTACCAGTTGCAGGGGGCCGGCTATGAGTAACTCACCGGTCTCTTTTGCCTTACGGGCCTGTTTCCACTGGTCGGGCAGATTGCGATAGTCAACCCCGAGCACTTCCTCGTTGTTCTCAAGCGGATACACATAGTTTATGACAAAGTCCGGTGCCGCTGCCAGATTTTTCAAAAGATTTTTTCCCTGCATGAGTCTTTCGGCATACCGGTTGAATAAACCGTTGGAAAGATCGGGGTGCACCGAAATAAAATTGGCCGTGCCGTTGAGGAGGAGAAGATTGCCGGTGATTTCTTTTTCAACCCGGGCACGAAGGGCGGACAGTTTTAACGAGGTCTCCATGGTCTGCTTGTTTTCCTGCTGCAATTTGAGCTGATGCACCAGAAAAAGATCCACCGCAAAAACGAAACAGAAGATGAGAAGCAGTGTCCCGGTCAGTCGTTTAATCAAAACAAAA
>CAYFVA010000281.1:0-3262 GCA_964346265.1 uncultured Desulfobacterales bacterium | reverse complement strand
TCGGCCCCACGTGGGACCCGATGCTGACCTGTGCCAACCAGCTTGTAAAGAAACTATAGCCTCAACTTTAACTTAGTGTTTCTTTCATGCCACTGAATAGGATCATGAACGCTGTCTTGTTGAAAAACAGATGAATTCAGGTTATATTGCGGGCGCTATGGATGAGAACGGAACCGCATCAACAGAAAAGTATATCAAGGCGCTCAAGGATATCAGCCAGGCCGTGACCTCGGACCTTTTTCTGGAGGATCTTTTGAAACTGATCGTGATCCTCACCGCCAAGGTCATGAGCGTGGAGATCTGCTCCCTCTGGCTGGTGGATGATTTTGAAAGTCCTTCAAAAATTCATCTCAAAGCCACCCAGGCCATTGCCCCGGAATATGTCAAGGACCGGACACTATATTTTGATGAAGGGGTTGTGGGGTATGTGGTTTCCAACCGGGATCCTCTGATCATTGAAAACGTACTTGAAAGCCCCCGGTTCAAGGAAAAAGAGATGGCCAGAAGACTGGGGCTTGTGTCCATGCTCGGGGTGCCCCTCTGGTTCAAAGGGGAAAAGGTGATCGGGGCGGTGAACTGTTTTACTTCGAAATTCTATGATTTCTCCGAAACCGAAGTCAATGTTCTCAGTGCTGTTGCCAATCAGGCCGCTGTCGCCATTTTGAACGGCGAGCTCATGGTCCGGACCAAAGTGATCCAGGAGGAGCTTGAAAACAGGAAGATGATTGAAAAGGCCAAGGAAGTTCTGATGCATCGCAGAAATATCACCGGTGCCGAGGCCCACCGCTGGATACAGAAACAGAGCATGGATTCGAGAAAATCGCTTCGGCAGATTGCCGAAGCGATCCTGCTGTCCGAAGAAATCAATGCAAGGTAAGGCCTGACTGTAAAATTTACAATCCATGACGCTTGAAAAAATAATTCTTGACAAACCCTGAATGAAAATTTAAGGATGATGCTTCATTAAAAAGCGGATGACAAAGGAGTAAAACAGCACAACGGGGTGTAAGGTTTTACCCGGTCACCGGAAGAGTACCAGGGAAAAGACAAAGGTGTCTTTTTACATGACATAAGTCATGTAATCGGACGCCTTTTTTATTTTGGGAAAGCTGTGCCGGGAAATGGCGCAGCTTTTGCGTATTCGACCGGCAAATGGAAAACAAAAAAAGGGAAAAGGAGAACAGGAACATGAGGTTTTCGAAAACCAATGACGTGCTCGGGAGCACCAACCGGGGGAATGCGGCGGAGTCCGGCCTGTGCACACTTTGCCGGGCGGACTGCACGGGAAAGTGTGAAACGTGGATGTCCGGCATGCTGGGCCGTAAAATGCTCTATCCCAGGGATTTCGGTGCTGTGACCGCAGGCGCTGATAATACGACCCACGTGGGCGTGTCATACAATTCCCTGCGCATACAGGGATATGCATACGGCGCGCATGGGCTCGGGCAGGGATTGAGCAACGACCCGGACCACTGCATTTTTCCCAACGTGGATCTGTCCACCGAATTCGGCGCCAAGGAAAAGACAAAAGCCAGAATCCCTTTGATGACCGGGGCGCTCGGATCGACATTCATCGCCCGGAAATACTGGAACTCGTTCGCCATCGGGGGAGCGCTCATCGGGATTCCCATCGTGGTGGGAGAAAATGTGGTGGGAGTGGACCAGGAGTCTGAAATCAAAAACGGCAGGATCTCGAAAGCGCCGGAACTGGATCGGCGGATCAATACCTATTTGCGGTACTACGACGGATACGGGGCGATTATTGTCCAGCTGAATGTGGAAGATACCCGGAACGGGGTGGCGGAATACGTGGCGGACAAATACGGAGACAAGTGTATCATCGAGTTGAAATGGGGACAGGGGGCCAAAGATATCGGCGGCGAAATTCAGGTGACAAGCCTCGATTATGCCCGGTTTCTGAGAAACCGCGGCTATCTGGTGGACCCGGATCCGGAGCTGCCCGAGGTCCGGACCGCTTTTAAAGAAGGGGCCATCCATTCCTTTGCCAGACACAGCAGGCTGGGGGCCACAAATCTGGACAACGCGGCTCTTGTGCGGGAGGATATCATGAAATCGGTGGATTACCTTCGCAGTCTCGGGTTTAAGCGGATTTCGCTGAAAACCGGTTCCTACGGTATGCAGGAGTTGGCCATGGCCATCAAATTCGCCACTGAAGCCGATCTTGATCTTCTTACCATAGACGGTTCCGGCGGCGGGACCGGGATGAGTCCGTGGAACATGATGCAGAGCTGGGGGGTTCCCTCCATTCACCTTCACGCCAAGGCCCGGGAGTATGCCGGGATCCTGGCGGAAAAAGGAGAAAAGGTGGTGGATATGTCGTTTGCAGGAGGTTTTGCCCAGGAAGACAGCATATTCAAGGGGATTGCACTCGGGTCTCCGTATACCAAACTCATCTGCATGGGACGCTCCCTGATGATCCCCGGATTTCTCGGCGCCAATGTGGAGGGTGTCTTGAATCCGGAGAAAAGAGAGTCATTGAACGGCAACTGGGATAAACTGCCCAAAACCGTGGGCAGTCTGGGAGACCGCCCTGAAGAGATATTTGCCTCGTACTTTGATGTCCGGCACAAAGTGGGTGCTGATGAAATGAAACATATTCCGTACGGGGCCATCGCCCTCTGGACCTTTGCGGACAAGATTTCATGCGGGCTGCAGCAGTTGATGGCCGGGGCCAGGAAATTCTCCCTCAACAGGGTCAGCCGGGACGATATTTTTGCAGGCAACCGGGAAACGGAGCGGGAAACCGGTATTCGCCATATGGCGGATGCCAACGATGAAACCGCAAAAAAAATTCTTAACGCATAAATTTGTGCGGTTATCCGTCAACAGCCGAACCAAAGAGGCTCGGTACGGATTGACGGCACAAAATTGACCGGTGAACGGAAAATGCGTTGCCCTGTTTTATGGGGGCAATGCATTTTACCGGCGCAATGCCGTTGGTTTTTGGGGAGCTCAGGAAGGTTTCAGGTCGTTGACTTTGAAATAAAACCATGCAATGGTTGTTTTTACGATTCCGTAAATACAAAAAAAGGAGAAAAGTTATGGTTCGATCCATTGCAGCCGGATTGATGTGTGCGGTGGTACTGGCATTGATGTCCTGTCAGGCGTATACACCGGTCAATGATATGCAGGTCTATTACGACGGGAGAAATATGGCGGAGAAACTTGCCAAAGAGGATGCCATCGATGCAGGGTGCTATCATTATCCGGCCCGGACCAAGGGGATGCAGTACCACAGGGA
>CAYFVA010000280.1:0-3277 GCA_964346265.1 uncultured Desulfobacterales bacterium | reverse complement strand
AAGGGCACGGACCAACTTGTTAATCCCGCATCAAGGAGCATACCATGACAAAATTTGATATAGAGGAGGGGCTGAGCTTTGACGACGCCCTGATCCTCCCCGGATATTCCGATGTACTTCCGGACGAGGTCGAAACCGCAACAAAACTGACAAGAAATCTTGATCTCAACATTCCCATAGTCAGTGCGGCCATGGATACGGTAACGGAATCCAGAGCCGCCATCAGTATGGCACGGTCAGGGGGAATCGGTTTTATCCACCGGAATCTGACCATTGCAGACCAGAGCCGGGAAGTCGACCGGGTCAAAAAATCAGAGAGCGGAATGATCGTGGACCCGGTAACCATCGGTCCTGAAGCTCTGATTTCAAGAGTGCTTGAAATTATGGCCGAGTACAGGATTTCCGGCATACCTGTCACCGAAGGGGAGAAACTGGTGGGGATCGTTACCAACCGGGATCTCCGTTTTGAAACAAACCTGAACAAACCGGTCAAAGAAGTAATGACAGGGGAAAATCTGATCACAGTCCAGGAAAAATGTTCCCTTGAAGAATCCAAAGCGCTTCTTCACAAGTACCGGATTGAAAAACTGCTGGTTGTGGACAGCAGCGGAAAACTCACCGGACTGATCACCATAAAGGATATCGAAAAAATCAAGAAATACCCCAACGCCTGCAAAGACGGTATGGGAAGATTGAGAGCCGGGGCCGCCGTCGGGGTCGGGTCCGACATGATGGAACGCGTTCAGGGGCTTTTAGACGCCGGAGCTGATGTGATCGTGATCGACACTTCCCACGGCTATTCACAGAACGTGATCAATTCGGTCAAAAAGATCAAAAACGCATTTCCCGATTGTGACCTTATCGCCGGAAATGTGGCCACGGCCCGGGGAACCCAGGCCCTTATCGATGCAGGGGTGGATGCGGTGAAAATCGGTATCGGGCCGGGGTCGATATGCACGACCCGGATCGTGGCCGGAGTCGGGGCTCCCCAGCTTTCGGCGATTCTCAACTGCAGGGAGGTGTCCGACGAAACCGGCGTCCCGATCATTGCGGACGGCGGTATCAAATATTCCGGGGACATTGCAAAGGCCATCGGTGCAGGGGCCCACTCGGTCATGCTGGGCAGCCTGCTTGCCGGAACCCGTGAAAGTCCCGGGGAAATCGTGATCTATCAGGGAAGATCCTACAAGGCATACAGGGGGATGGGATCTGTTGAAGCCATGAAAAAGGGATCGAGTGACCGGTATTACCAGAAAGACAGCAGCGAGGATGAAGATCTGGTCCCGGAAGGCATTGTGGGTCGTATCCCCTACAGGGGGACCGTCCGGGAGAACCTGATCCAGATGATGGGCGGCCTCAAAGCAGGAATGGGATATGTGGGGGCAAATACCATTACCGAGCTCAGGGAAAATGCCAGGTTCGTCAAAATCAGTGCAGCCGGGCTGAGGGAAAGCCATGTGCATGATGTAGTGATCACCAAGGAAGCCCCCAACTATACAGTGGATTCCAAACAGTAAACCGGGTTTGAACTCGTCCTGCGCGAAGAGTGGAGGGCATGGAGAACGCACATGAGCGATCTTGCTTCAAAGTTTTACCATCTGCACGTTCATACGGAGTATTCTCTTCTGGACGGTGCGATACGCCTCAAAGATCTTTTTTCCCGCTGTCATGAATTCGGCATGGATTCGGTCGCCATAACCGACCACGGCACCATGTTCGGCGCGGCCCAGTTCAATGAAATGGCGATTCAAAACGGTATCAAACCGGTTATCGGGTGTGAAGTGTATGTGGCCCCCAGAACCATTGACAAAAAAACCAGCTATGATCACAAGGAATTGAGTCATCTGGTACTGCTTGCCAAAAACAGGCAGGGATATGCCAACCTGTGCAGCCTGGTCTCCATCGCCCAGCTCCAGGGGTTTTACTATAAGCCGCGGGTGGACCACGAACTTTTGAAAACCTATTCAGAAGGCTTGATCGCTCTTTCTGCATGCCTCAAGGGAGAAATCCCCAAACTCATCATGCAGAGCCGGCCGGAAGAGGCGGACCGGAAGGTGGAAACCTACCTGTCCACTTTCGGGGAAGAGAATTTTTACCTGGAAATTCAGCAGAACGGGATGGAGATACAGCACAAGGTGAACCAGGGGTTGTATGACATGAGCCAACGGCTTTCCGTGCCCATGGTGGCCACCAACGACTGCCACTATCTTTCCCGGGAGGACAAAAGAGCACACGAAGTACTGTTGTGCGTTCAGACCGGGGATACCCTGGCAAACAATGACCGGTTCAAGTTTGATTCGGACGAGCTGTTTTTCAAATCCCCGGAGTTGATGATCGAATCCTTTGCCGATTACCCGGGAGCCGTGGAAAATACAGGAGAGATCGTTTCAAAATGCAATGTGGAATTTGACGACAAAGAGTACCATTTCCCCCGGTTTGACTGCCGGGCGGACAAATCCGAGGATGAACTTTTCAGGGAAAAAGTGAAAAAGGGGTTTGAAGAAAAACTCCGATTGGCCAAAGACCGGAATCCGGATGCAAACGAGCAGGTCTACCGGGACCGGATCGATTATGAAATCGGCGTGATACTGGACATGGGATTCCCGGGGTACTTTCTCATCGTGGCCGATTTCATCGAACATGCCAGAAAAATCGGTGTGCCGGTGGGGCCGGGCAGGGGATCGGCCGCCGGCAGCATGGTGGCATACTCACTGGATATTACTGCCATTGATCCCATTGAACACGGGCTTATATTCGAACGTTTCCTCAACCCCTCCCGGATCAGCATGCCGGATATTGACGTGGATTTCTGCATCGAAGGCCGGGAAGCCGTATACAATTATGTGGTTCAACGGTACGGCGGCGGGGAGAATGTCTGTCAGATCATCACATTCGGAAAGCTCAAGGCAAAGGCAGTGATCCGGGATGTGGGCCGGGCGCTCGGCGTTCCGCTCCCGGAGGTGGACGAGATCGCCAAAATGGTCCCGGACAACGCCAAGAATCTTAAAAGTGCCATCGAAGATGTGCCCCGGATTCAGGAAAAGGCGTCGGAGAATCAAACCAAACAGGAAATGCTTGAAATTTCACAGCTCCTGGAAGGTCTGCCCCGGCATGCGTCCACCCATGCTGCCGGAGTCGTGATCGGTGACAAGCCCCTGGTGAATTATCTGCCGCTTTATAAGGGGAAAGAGGGGGAGACGCTCACCCAGTTCGACATGAACTATGTGGAAAAAATCGGGCTTGTGAAATTCGATTTTCTCGGATTGCGGAACCTCAC
>CAYFVA010000279.1:0-3298 GCA_964346265.1 uncultured Desulfobacterales bacterium | reverse complement strand
ATGAAAAAACACATAAAGTCCGTTTGCCTGATTTTCCTGCTGGTTTTCACCCCTTGCCTTCTGCCGGCCGAATCCATAAAAGTCGCCGCCATCACTGACAGGACAGGCCCGACCCATTCGGTCCAGGAGCCGCTGCTCGAAGCGATTCAGTTCGGTGTTAAACAGGTCAACCAAAAAACCGTTGACACCGGCTTTTCCATCGATCTTTTGCCCATCGACAGCAAAGGAACAGTGCTCGGAGCGCGAATGGCAGCAAAAAAGGCCCTGAAACAAGAGGTTTCCGCTGTTATCGGTCCCCTGAGAAGCTCACCCGCGCTGGCTGCCGCATCCGTACTCCAGAAGGCGGGTATAGTGATGATCACACCCACCGCGACCCATCCTTCCATCACCCTGCAGGGAGAGTATATTTTCCGCACCTGTTATACGGATACGTTCCAGGGAAAAGTGCTTGCCGAGTTTGCCGTATCCAGCCTCAACGCATCAACGGCCGGCGTGTTGATTAACGCGAAAAGTCGGTACTCCACAGGGCTTGCCGAAAATTTTGTTCAAACTTTCGGCAAGCTTGGCGGAAAAGTCCTCTATCAGGTCGATTACCTGGAAAAAGTGACCGATCCGGACAAAATGGTGATGAAAATCAAACCGGAGCAGCCGGATGTAATCTTTATTCCCGGCTACAGCAAAGATGCCGGTACGATTATCAAAAACATAAGGAAGCAGGGCATCAATTCCCTTCTGCTCGGCGGAGACGGATGGGGGACCGCCCCCATCGGAAAATATGCAGGGGAGGCAGTGGACGGATCGTTCCGGACCAGCTTCTGGCACCCGGACATCCCTGATGCGAAAAGCCGGGCGTTTGTGAAAAATTTTAAAAAAACCCACGGCAAAATCAGGCGGTATGATATCGCTACCGCCTATGAAGCGGTCATGGTGCTGGCAAAGGCAGCCCGAATCGCACAATCGGCTGATCCTGCAGATATCCGCAACTCCCTGCGCAGAATCCGTGATTTTGAAGGCATCACCGGGCGCATGCGGTTCAACGAAAACGGAGATCCGGTCAAGCCCACCGTGATACTCACCTACGAAAACAGCCAACCCCTTTTTCACAAAACGGTTTCCCATGAGACTCTCCGTAAAAAATAAAACCAACACCGCGGTGCTGGTGACTTTTGTCATCATCGCCCTGGCCCTTTTCACCATTGTACTTCCGTTTGAAAACCAGCGGTACCAATCCAATCGGGAAAATATCGTCCTGTTGCTGCAAACCACAATGGAAAGGGACCGGGAACCACTTGCCAATGAAATTTTCGACAGAAATACCAGGGCCCTTGACATCAGATTGAAACATCTGATGCAGATTGAAGGCATGCTTTCGATCCAGGTTTTTGATGCCGAGGGAAAGCTTCTTGCCCTCCGGGGAAAAGTAGCGCCTCCCGAAACGTTGAATCCGAACACCGATGTTTCCGGTACGGATACGGTCACGATTCAAGAAAAGAAGATCAATGGAATCCATACACTGGAATATGTGCGGGAAATCGAAGTAATCGGAGAATCCATAGGCGCCGTTGCCATCCATTATTCCCTTGAACAGCTTGTAAGCGCCTACAAAAAATCCCTGCTGATTTTCAGCGGAATCCTTTTTACCGTGTTTTTTTGCCTGGTCATACTCTTGAACCGCCTGCTTTCGAGAACGGTTATCCGGCCGATCACCGGCCTGCGTGATGCAATGGAAGGATACAGTGCCGGAGGGAGCACACAAACGGTGGATGTGCCGGCAAATGACGAAATCGGGGATCTTGCGGCTTCGTTCAACCGCATGTCACAAGAACTGACCGCCTATCACGACGAACTCGAGGAAAAAAACCGCACACTTGCCCAAAGGGAACAGGAAGTCAACAGGGTTACGAACTACCTCCAGAGCATTATCGATTCCATGCCCTCGGCTCTTGTGGGGATCGATCTTGATGGAAGGGTCACGCAATGGAACAGGCAGGCGGAACTCATTACCGGCCTTTCCGCTGAAAAGGTACAGGGAAAAAGCTACAGGGAAGTACTGCCCCAGGTTTCCAACCTGAGCATGGAAACTGTTCAAACCGCTATCACCACCAGAACCGTGTATACCCGGTCCAAAGTCTTTTTTCAAAACAGAGCCGGTGGCCGGGAGTATTTCGATATCACGATTTATCCCCTTTCCATAAGTGGTGCAGAAGAGGCCGTGATAAGAATGGATGACGTCACCGAGTCCGTATCCATGGAAGAAAAAATGCTCCATACCCAGAAAATGGAAGCCATCGGCACCCTTGCAGGCGGTATCGCCCACGACTTTAACAACATTCTGTCCGGGATCTTCGGTTATGCCCAGCTTGCCGGCATGACCTGCGGGCGGGGCAAAACCAAAGAACACCTCGACAACATCATACAGGGTGCCCAGCGAGCCTCGGACCTGGTCCAGCAGATACTCACCTTTTCCCGGGAACACGACCATGAAAAAAACTACCTCCACCTTTACCCGATCGTAAAAGAATCTCTCAAGCTGATCCGTTCCACAATTCCGGCCACCATCAGAATCGAGGAGCATATCCGTTGTGAAAAAAAGATCCTCGGCAATCCCACCCAGCTGCACCAGGTGATCATGAACCTCTGCACCAATGCCTACCATTCCATGATGGAGACCGGGGGAGTATTGACGGTACAACTCGAAGAAATCGAGTTTTCAAATGAAGCCGCGCCTCCCCTTCCGGACATGACCCCCGGAACATACCTGAAGCTCCGGGTGTCTGACACCGGGCACGGGATGGATGCCTTCACCCTGGAGAGGATATTTGAGCCGTATTTCACAACAAAACCCGGAGAAAGAGGCACCGGTCTGGGTCTTTCAGTGGTACACGCAATCGTGACGGGCCATAACGGTCATGTCAACGTTTGGAGCGTGCCGGGCCAAGGATCTGTGTTTCATGTATATCTTCCGGTCGCGGATCCGCAAGAAGACACGGGCCCCCTTCCGCAACAGGACGGAACCATTTTGTCCGGAACGGAAACCATACTGCTTGCGGATGACGAAGAGACCATCCGCCTGACCTCGGCAGCGATCCTGGAAGACTTCGGATACAAGGTGGTGGTTTGTGAAAACGGAAGACAGGCGTATGATTGCTTCAAACAGACCCCGGATCAATTTGATATCGTGATAACGGATCTGGCAATGCCGGAGATGACCGGAGATCAACTGGCCGAGGGTATCCTGGAACTGCGCGGGGATATCCCCATTGTCCTTTGCACCGGGTTCAGTGAAAGGTTCAATGAA
>CAYFVA010000278.1:0-3337 GCA_964346265.1 uncultured Desulfobacterales bacterium | reverse complement strand
GGGACTACCTGCGGGTGGTCAACAAGCGGAAAGGCACGATTGCAACTTTTTTTGTAGTTATAGCGGCGGTCACGTTTCTGGCGGTCTTTGCCAGAGATTCGAAACCGGTATACCGGGCATCCACCAAAGCCTTGATTGAAAAGAATCTGTCCGCTTCCCTGACCGGGCAAAGATACAGTTACGGCGGGTATGATCCGGATTTTCTCCAGACCCAGACCCAGATCATCAGAAGTGAAGGGGTTGCGGAAAAAGTGGTGGACGCGGTTGGTGTGGAGAAAATGTACAATGCCTTTTTTTCGGAAAAAGAGGATCAAACCGAATCGTTTATTGTATCTGCGAGAAAATGGCTTTCCGGACTTTTCAGGTCTTTTAAAGAAATGATCGGCATTAAAAGTCCGGGCGCCTCCGCAGGGCAGGGAAACCAGGAGACTGACGAATCAGATGAAGAAGAGCAGGAAGTCTCAAAAGCGGAAATGCTGAAATCCATGGTACGGGGCGGAATCTCGGTTATGCCCATCGAAGGAACCCAGGTGGTTTCCATCAGCTATACCAGTTCGAATCCGGTGCTTTCCGGGAAAATCGCCAATTCCGTAGCAAACGCCTACATTGAAGAGCTTCTTGACAAGCGGATGGAGGCTTCCAGCCACAGCATCGAATGGATGAAAAAAAAGGCGGAACTTCAGCGGAAAAAGCTTGAAAAATCGGAACAGAAGCTTCATCAGTATAAAAAGAAACATGATATCGTCACTGTTGAAGATCGGCTGGCAATTCTGCCGGAGCGTCTTTCCAAGCTGTCGGGAAAACTCACTCAAGCCGAGTCCGAGAGAAAAGAGCTTGAGTCCGTGTACAACCAGGTAAAGAACAAATCGGATAGAGAATTGGAAAACCTGTCCATCATATCAGAGAGTGTCTCTATTGATGAAATTAACAAAAAAATTCTTCTTGCCGAACAAAAGGTTTCCGAGCTTTCAAAAAAATACGGCCCCAAGCATCCGAGGATGATTGCAGCAAAGGATGAACTCAGCGGGCTGAAACAGAAAAAGCACGAGGAGATTCAAAAGGCTGTTCAAAGAATAAAAAATGAGTATCTTCTGGCCAAAAACCAGGAAGAAGAATTCAGAAAGATGCTGAAAAAGACCAAGAATGAAACCGAGCTTTTGAATGAAAAATCCATACAGCTCAGTATCCTGAAACGGCAGGTGGATACCAACAAGTACCTGTATGATGCATTGATCAAACGGATCGAGGAAAAGGGCTTGACCGAAAAAAGCCAGCAGGTGAACGTGTGGGTGATTGAAAAGGCGAAAACCCCGCAGGCACCGCTACCCAATAACAAAAAGCGGAATATTCTGCTGGGTCTGGTTTTCGGTGTCTTCGGAGGAATCGGGTTTGCCTTTTTTCTTGAATACCTGGACAATACAGTGAAAACACCGGAAGACATTGAGATGAAAAATGATGTGCCGGTGATCGGAAGTATTGATCTGTTAAAAGATAAGAAGACCAATATTGTGGATACGGTGCTCGAAGACCGGCCCACCAGTACAACGGAGAATTTCAAAAGTCTGAGGACCTCGATACTTCTGTCTTCTGCTGACAGTCCCCCCAAAGTTCTTCTGGTCACCAGCATGGGACCCAAGGACGGCAAGTCTTCCATTGCTTCATGCCTTGCTCTTTCCATGGCACGGGCGGGTATGCAGGTTCTTCTGGTGGATGCGGATATGAGGCGGCCGCAGGTTCATAATAACTTTAAGCTGGGCAACGAATCCGGACTGAGCTCTTATCTTGCCGGAAGCGGATCAGGCGGATATCTGCAGAAAGGGGTCGTGGAAAATCTCGATATTATGTCGTCCGGTCCGGTACCGCCCAATCCCTCCGAATTGCTGTCGTCAGAGAAAACAGGGAAACTTGTTGAAAAATTCAGGTCCGCCTATGACACCGTGATCATAGATTCCCCCCCGCTTGGTGTAACTGATCCGCTTATGATCAGCAGGGCGGTGGATGGTGTGCTGCTGGTGGCGTCCGCAGGGGATACCAAATATGAAATGATGGACAAAGGCATCCGGCAGCTTCGCGATGTATCCGCAAAGATTACCGGCGTGGTTCTCAACCGGTTCGAAGCGAAAAAGAGCGGGTATTATTACAACTATAGTGATTATTACTATTCATCAGATACCGATTAGCGGCTCATGTTTTTTAAACTCTCCAGGCAGCTGTTTTTTTTCGTCCTGATTTTTTCTCCTTTGGCGTTCGGTGCTGTGGAACCCTGGTCCCTTGCCTTGATGGAGACGGGTGCTGCAGCAGGTCTTTTGCTGTATCTGATTCATGCAGTGAAAAGCAGGGAACCGGTATACCGGGTACCGGGAATTCTGTTTTTAGGTTTATTCCTGGGCTATATTCTTTTACAGATCGTCCCTCTCCCCTTTTATGTGGTAAAGTTCGTTTCTCCCCATGCATATGACATTCAGCAGAATGCCGCTATTGGTGACGGAAAAGATTTCTGGATGACCCTTTCCGTCCATCCGCGGGCGACACTGATGGAATTTTTCCGGTATACTGCGTACGCAGTGTTTTATATTCTCACGGTTCAGCTTCTGGCTCAAAAGGAAATTTTACGAAAAACCGTTGTGACAGTGACCGTGTTTGCCGCATTGCTGGCTTTTTCTTCCATTCTGCAGTATTTTCTGGCAAATGAATATGCGCTCTGGTTCAGAAAAGCCCCTGATACCGCATATGTGATGGGACCTTTCATCAACCGGAATCATTATGCCGGTTTCATGGCAATGACGCTTCCAGTAGCGCTTGCCCTGTTTCTTTTTTTTAAACCAAAGGCGGGCAATGTTTCTTTTATGAGGCGGATCCTGGAAATTTTCGCCCAGGAAAAAGCCAATATTTATATTCTGATCGGCACCGGGGTTCTTGTGATAGCAACGTCGATATTTGTGAGCCTATCCAGGGGCGGCATGATCAGTGCCGCATTCTCCTTGTTTGTTTTTATCTATTTTTTGTCCAGGCGCAGGATTACCCGTAAACAAACAAGTATAGTGGCTCTTGTGCTGATTGTTCTGTTTGTATCCGTTTCCTGGATAGCCGGCGGACATGTGGTGGAAAGGTTTTCCCAACTGAAAAAAAGCCGCATTGAAGGCAATTATGCATTGCGGCGCCTGGATTACTGGCAGGACAGCATAAATATCGTACAGGCTTTTTCAATTACAGGCGCGGGATTTGGTACACTTGGAGATATGTACCCTTCGTATCAGAGCCTTCCGGAAACTCATAATGTCCAGCATGCCCACAACGACTATATCGAGCTTGCCGCGGAAGGGGGCGTCATTGCGTT
>CAYFVA010000277.1:0-3341 GCA_964346265.1 uncultured Desulfobacterales bacterium | reverse complement strand
GACATCATGCGGCTGTAACGCCAATTTGAAGAATAAACTTATGGCCCGGATCAGTGAGCATCTGAATATGAATGGCTATGTATTCCATGGCGCGGCTTTTGGAGCGTAAATTGTCACTACCTGCGGCTCCCTTCGGGCAGACGGGCTGACCGCAATATGGACAATTTGAGGTGCTGACAAACAGCCCAAAATATGCGGCCCATGGCTTCGACCGGATACTCTGTCGTCCAGGTGGCCCGGGAATTCAGGGTGAGCAGGCAAGAGACGTAAAGGGCTTTGGCATCGGGGCAACCACCTGGAAATTACCTTTGACGTAAAAGGTAAAATGCGGTATAGTAAGAACATGATTCAGGGATTTAAAGACAAAAAGACGCGGAATTTATATAATGGAAAAAGAGTCGCTTCGTACCAGGACTTCGCCGCTCAAGCTGTAAAGCGCCTGTTGATTTTAGATTCCGCTGATTCACTTGATGCACTCCGTATGTTGCCCAGCAATAGATTTGAATCGTTAGGAGGAAACAGGTCTGGATACTACAGCATAGCCATCAACAAACAATGGCGGATTTGTTTCAAGTGGGGAGAGGCTGGCCCTGAAGATGTAGAAATTACAGATTATCATTAGGGAGGACACATTGATAAAGGCAACTATTCATCCGGGAGAAATATTATCTGAAGAGGTAGCGGTATTAGGAATTACTCAAACCCAGTTGGCTCACAGTATAAATGTACCGGTAAACAGGATTTCAAAAATAATTGCGGGAAAACGGTCTGTCACCGCGGATACTGCTTTGAGATTGGGGAAATGGTTTGGAACGGGTCCCACTTTTTGGTTGAACCTTCAGCAAACCTATGACATCAATTTAACTGAAAGCCGGATTGAAGCAGACCTTAAAAACATTGAAACAAGATCGGTTGCATAACAAGCCCCTCTCTATAAAAGACACCTGATCGAGCGGTCTCATCTTCCCGGATTCCAAATGAACCACCCAGTTTACGACAAAGAAACCGGGTATTTCGGGCTGCAGCTTTCCAAGGGGGGAAGACAAAGGCAGGCAGCCGCTCTGCTATTTGTGGGAGAGGATATGTCGCCCGGCAGGGTGGTTTTGAACATAAACGGCGGGGTGCGACTGATTGGGAAACACGATGTTAATTGTCGTCAACCGGACAAGATAATTGTCACACAATACACATGAGTGTGAAATTGCTCGTCGTGAAAGTACGGTAATGTTTTTTACCTCCAGGTTGCAAAAAAGGTCTGTTTGGTGAAAATGTTGCAGAGTTTTTTGTGTAGCCAGGGGGATGAATTCAGAGCGGACAGATGGTGGACAATAGGTGGATAAAAAAACAAAAGGGTTTCCAGCTCGAAAACTGAAAACCCTTTATTTCTTATGGTGCCCAGGAACAGATTTGAACTGCTGACACGGGGATTTTCAGTCCCCTGCTCTACCGCCTGAGCTACCTGGGCTCAAAATGCAGAAAGGAATATATGCTTTTTTGCATGCAGTGTCAAGCAAAAATTCAAAAATAAGGTTACAGGTCGCCGCAGATGTGTTGAAGTAGAGTACAGGCCGCTATGGCGGCGGTCTCAGCTCTCAGAATCCTGGGGCCCATCAGGTAGGGGGTAAAGCCCGCCTTTTGCATCCTCTCTATTTCATTCTTTGAAAATCCGCCTTCCGGTCCGACCATGACGGCGATTCTCTGAAATTGCCTGTTTTTGTGTCTGTTCAGTTCCCTTGAAGGAAGAGCCGCGTTTTCCCAGAAGGCGATTTTGAGATCAAAGTCAGGAGCTCTTTCCATCACTTCATCCATCGGGACGGGGAAACCGATCCGGGGAGTGGCGCTGCGTCCGCACTGCTTGAGAGCCTCTCTGGAAATGGTTTCCCAGCGCTGGATTCTTTTTGCCGATCTTTTGTCGTCAGGTACAGCCACCGCCCGTTCACACCGCAGCGGGACCCATTCCGTGATGCCGAGTTCGGTAAGGTGGCGGACAAGTGTGTCCATTTTTCCGTCCTTGAGCATTCCCTGGAAAACAGTGATTTGCACGGAAGATTCGGTGGAGGAATCCATCACGTCGCGGATTTGAATCCGGACGCTCTCTTTTGAGATTTCCAGGATTTCCCCTTTGAAATCCGTGCCTTGACCGTCCGTCAAATCCAGCATCTCTCCCGGTTTCATGCGCAGGACCTTTGAAATGTGTTTCGCGTCCCTGCCGGTAAGGGAAATGGTTCCGGTCTGTTTCTCCTGGGCGCTGATCAGAAATTTCTGCATAATACCGTCTACAATATCGCATGGGACGGGATTTGTAAACATTTCGGCCGGTTTATTGATCTTGACACCCTGTTATCACTTTGATAGATTGTGTCATTTAAACCGACAGCGTATAAATTTTGCTTACGGGAGGACGTATGAACGACAGGGCGGATTCAGACAAATCCCCGGATGATCCGGATGAAGTGATTGAACTTACTGATGTGGTTGCAGACGATTCCGATGAGGACGTGATCGAACTTACCGACAGGGTGCAGGAGGACCCGGAAGAGGACGAAAAAGGTCCTGACGCGGCAGAACAACAGACCGAACCGGAGATGGAAATAGAAGAGGACCGAATCGAGGCCGCTCTGGAGCGTCTCATCGAAAAGAAAATCGGCCACAGGATCGAGTCCGTGCTGTACGAGGTGATGGAGCGCGTCATGAAAAAGGAAGTCGAACAGATCAAATCCCGGCTTTCCAGGGATCTGGACGATATCTCCTGACCCCGGCGGGCGGCTGGACAATATATTCAAATGTAAATAGTCAGGAACAGGGGATTATTTCAATCCCCTTTTTTCATTAGGATGGAATTTCAGGAGTAAATTTATGAACGACGGCCTTCTTGAAAAAAGTTATGATCCCACCGGAATTGAAGAAAAATGGTACGAGTTTTGGGAGAGCCATAATTTTTTTACGGCTTCGGAAGAAAGCGAGGCAAAACCGTATTCGATTGTGATTCCTCCGCCCAATGTAACGGGCGTGCTGCATATGGGCCATGCACTGAATATTACCATACAGGATATTGTGTGCCGCTTCCGTCGGCTTTCAGGCGATAACGTGCTCTGGATGCCGGGCACCGACCATGCCGGCATCGCCACCCAGAACGTGGTGGAAAAGGATCTTGCCAAAAAAGGAAAAACACGGGACGAACTCGGCAGGGACGAATTCATAGAGTCGGTCTGGAAGTGGAAGGAAGTCTCCGGCGGCGCCATCATCAACCAGCTCAAACGACTGGGGGCTTCGTGTGACTGGAGCAGGGAGCGCTTCACCATGGACGACGGGCTTTCGGATGCCGTGCGCAAGGTTTTTGT
>CAYFVA010000276.1:0-3351 GCA_964346265.1 uncultured Desulfobacterales bacterium | reverse complement strand
ACCGCCGGGTCATATTCCAGACCACCACCGGTTTTTTGTCCACGGAGAACTGAAGCAGATGAGAGGGCAGATCTTTTGATTGCCTTGAATATCTCAGGGTGTCTGACGGTTCCACAGTGTCGCAATACAGTTTTGAAATTCCGATCATTTTAGGTAATCTCTTTTTTAATTAGTTCGTCAAGGTACTGCTCGTTATTGACAAGGGCGTTACGGTTCAGGAAAAAACGGCTTTTCCCGGTCTTTTCCCTCACAAGGTTCATTCCGTCGTAAAATTTTTCATAAATCCGGCTCAGAATGTCTTCCGAAGAGACGTCGTACTTGATGAACTGCTCGATGAGAAAGTCCACAGCATCCTCTTCAAAAACCACGTTAAGCCCGCAGCTGTTCATGATTTCCACTTCCACCTGCTTGATCGTTTCATGGAAAGACTTGATTTTTTTGACAGCCTCGCCGGTTTCCGTGACCTTGCGGCAGAAGTATTTCGCCACAAGTTTCGCCCGGTGGTCGGAAAGGGTCAGTCCGTGTCTCAGAGAAAGGGTTTTCCAGTTTTCCCTGATATGATCCGTGATGTATTTTTCATACGCCTCCCGGGCTTTCAGGTGAAGTTCGCTGTAATAATCATCTTCTTCACCGGAAAGGATTCGTTCAAGCTCTCTGTCACTTTGCTCAATGGTATCCTTTGTGACTGTGAACTCGGATACGGATGCGGACGGAAGTTTTTCTTCAAACGGAAGCAATGCGTTTTCCACAACACTGACAAGTCCTCTTGCGCCGGTATTCTCCATGGCTGCCCGGGAAGCAAAAATCCGGAGAGCCTCGTCATCAAAGACAATGTCGATCCCGTAGGAGGCAAAGTCGAGCCTTTTGCCCAGGATCACCGGATTGTTGGGCATTTTGAGAATATCGAAAAGGTCCGTTTCAGTCAGGTTGTCAAGCACGCACCGAACAGGCAGCCGGCCGATAAATTCGGATTCAAATCCGTATTTGACAAGATCCTCCGCCTTTACATCCCGCAGGAGTCGGCTCTGTGAGTCCGCTTTGAACGGACTTGCACCGAATCCAATGGATTTGCTCTGCATCCGCTCTTCAATAATCTCCGTCAGATCGGAAAACGCGCCACTGACAATAAACAGGATATTGGCGGTGTTCACGCTCTTTTTGTCCCGCTTTCCGGTTTTCTGGTACCTCTCGAGCTCCTGCATCATGGAAACCGGGTCGTGGGGAACCTTGAGATCCACATCGGTTTCCTCCATGGGCTTTAAAAGCGCCCGCTGGACACCGGTCCGTGAAACCTGTGATCCGGTCACTTCACTGCTGGAAGCGATTTTGTCGATTTCATCGATGTAAATGATCCCGCATTCGGCAAGGGATATGTCATCATCCGCTTCCTTGACAAGATCCCGTACCAGGTCTTCCGCATCTCCTCCCACGTAGCCGGTCTCAGAGAATTTGGTGGCATCCGCCTTCACAAAAGGGACTCCGATCCGGTTGGCGATGAGTTTGATGATGTAGGTTTTGCCGATTCCGGTGGGGCCGAGCATCAGAATGTTGGATTTGATGTTGCCGGTGATCCGTGTGTCATCATCCGGGTTTCGGTCCGTATGCTTGATCCGGTTGAAGTGGGTGCAGATCTTTGTGGAAAGCACACTTTTTGCGTTTTCCTGCTTCACCACATACTGGTCGAGATAGGCAATCAGGTCGGACGGCCTGATGTCGAAGTTTACAAGGTCTTTTCGGCTTCTCTGGCCCTGGTTTCCTTCGGCCTTTTTTTGCCGGGAATCAGTAGGCGGCGAGATGATCTTTACATTGCCGCCGAATTTTTTATTTAAAAACTCCCCGAGTTCCTTTTCAATTTTGCCGGGATCCGGAGTATTGTTGTCATTTGTCATGTTATCACCTGCTGTTTGCCGTTATTTCAATTCTTATGAAAAAGGTAATTATATTCACGGAGAATGCAAGTGTTTACTCCGTACGTTTGGAGTCCTTTGGCTTGAAAAGCATACAATCTTTTCCCGAAGAATTCAATACGACCATACTCGGCAGCTGCCTGCCCTTGAATCCCATGGCCCTGCACCCGTAAGGAAACTCCTGTTCCCAGGTAATATAAAAATAGATGCACTGATAACAGTTCGGTTTTTGTTTTTTCGGCATAATCTGCGGTGTTTTCGTTTTGCATCAAAACAAAAAAGGCCGCGGACATCAAAATGTGCGCGGCCTTGAAATCAATGGTGCCGAAGGGGAGATTTGAACTCCCACGGGTCGCCCCACACGCCCCTCAAGCGTGCGTGTCTACCTATTCCACCACTTCGGCATTGATCCTATTGAGCTTTGTCCGTTTCTCCTTTGTCAGCTTTCTGTTCCACTGGAGCGGGCGTTGTCATAACCGAGGTTTCCGACCTGTGACTCGCCATGTACGCAAGGGTCAGTGACGTCAGCATGAAAATGACCGCCACTCCTGTGGTGATTTTGGTGAGAAAAGAAGCGGGACCGGACGCACCGAAAAGGGTCTGACTGGACCCCCCTCCGAGGGATACGCCCATTTCGGCTCCTTTGCCGCTCTGCAGAAGAACGATCATGATCAAAAGAACACAGACAACAATATGTATACCTAAGATGATTGTTTGCATAAAAAGGCCTTCAGCCGTTGTAATTCACTATTTTTATAAATGTATCCGGATCGAGACTGGCGCCTCCCACCAGAGCTCCGTCCACGTTTTCCAGTTCCATGAGGCTTTTGATATTGTCCGGTTTAACCGATCCGCCGTACAATATTCTCGTATTCAAGGCAAGCGGCTTTCCGAACAATCGGGTCATCAAAGAGCGAATATACTCGTGAACTTCCTCTACCTGATCAATCGTGGCGGTTTTTCCGGTGCCGATGGCCCATACAGGCTCATACGCAATCACCAAACCCTCGATCGCATCAGACCGGAAATCTTTTACCCCATTTGACACCTGTTTGTCAAGTATAGAAAAAGTCTTTTTTTCATCCCGCTGGGTTTCACTCTCCCCGACGCACAGGATCGGGGTGAGACCGGAGCGGAAGGACGATCCGATCTTTTTGTTCACCGATTCATCCGTTTCCATGAAATACTGCCGCCTTTCCGAATGTCCGATGATGACATATTCGGCTCCTGCGTCCTTGATCATGGGACCGGACACTTCCCCGGTAAAAGCTCCTTCATCTTCGTGGAAAAGGTTCTGGGCGCCCGTCTTGATGCCGCTTCCCTGAAGCGCCTTTGCCACAAGCGGAAGGCATGGAAAGGTCGGGGCGATCATCACTTCGGGGCCATCGTTTCCTTCAGCAAGTCCGGCAAGCTTTTCCGCGGTCTGTTGTGCCTGTGACCCGGT
>CAYFVA010000275.1:0-3362 GCA_964346265.1 uncultured Desulfobacterales bacterium | reverse complement strand
CCGGCAAGCCAGGTGAGGCTCGGGGTCCATTCCGGATCCGCGCACGCTGCCGCGTATACTTCGCAGTCCAGGAAATGATTGTCCCGGCGGACCGATTCCCATTTCACTTTGCCCTTGCGGTCCTTCTGTTTTTCCTCGGCCAGGATCTGCCGGGCGTAATCAAACCCGGTGTCCGCGTTCAACGTCATCTGCTGGGATTCCTCCGGCCCCCTGGAAAGCCGGAAATGATACAGGTCCTTGAACTGGTCAACGTCCAGGAAATACAGCACCAGGCCGCCGGGGATCGGGCGGTTGCCCCTGGCCATCTTGTCGATTACCCTGGGATTCACCCGCTTGATCTGGCGCTTGGTCTCGCCCTTGATGCCGAATATCACGCCCCGGCTGTTCTTTCGGATCCAGTGGTACGCCTCTTCGGTCCGGGACCACTCCATGTCCTCGTTGGGACCGCCGCCGGTGTCGAGAGCCGCTCTCCAGATTCCCATGGTCCGGTCCTCGTTTGCATTCTCGATCCGGTACCGGGTACCGAAAACGAGCTGCTCGACATCTTTCCATGAATCGAGCCACCCGTACTGCACCAGGTGATTGGACAGATCCCGTTTCCAGGACCGGACCACAAAGAAAAACCCGTGCTTCTGCATGTCAATGCCGCAGGTCAATGCAACGGATCCTTCCGGTACGATCCCGGAGGGCAAGTGGTTTTTGTGGGCCAGGATGTCGTCCTCGGCCTTTCTTTCCACGATATCCTTCCACGGCATGGCTGCGTACTGGTTCAGGAAGGCCTGCAGCTTCCCCGGATCTTCTTGGCCCTCGATAAAGGCCGCAGCGCACTCGGACAAAGACACGAAGTAGGACACCCAGGCAGGCAGATGAAACCCGACGCTTGCAGGCCGGAACATCTCCAGATACGTGTCCAGGGCAAGCTTTTGATCCCTTGCCATCCAGTGGCCGTGACGGACCGCCTTGTTTCTCAGGTCGTCGTCCCAGGCTTCTCCGCAGTTCACGCACTCATACCAGGCCGCAAGATCGGCCCGGATCTTTTTGGGGTCGGCCTTGGATCCGCCTTCCCACTTGATGCCTTTAAACTCCATGAGCTGGTCAAACGAACAGAAGGGGCACCTCACGTAATAATCAAAGATCACGTTCGTGTTTTTGTTCAGCTCCCGCCAGATGTTCCCGGACTCCAGTGTAGGCGTGGAAATCTTGAAATACTTGGAGATGGGCCGGTACGTGATCAGCCTCTTGTCAATGAGATCCAGGGGAGTGGCTTCGGTGGCCGCCCCGTCGAATCCTTCCTTGTCGATCTCATCGGCCACCGCGTACCGGATCGGTTTGTTGGCAAGGCGGGATGCGGACCGCGCCCACCCGAGATATATCGGCATGTGCTGCAGGTTGATCCGCAATGAGGTTTTGTCCCGCTCGGCCCCGGTGAAGTATCCTGAAAGCCGCCTGGACGACCGGATCATGGGAATAATCCGGTCCTGACTGTTTTCCCGAGCGAATGTCTCGTCCGGGTATACATACAGCACCGGTCCGGGTGCCCGGTCGATGCAGTACCCCACGAAATTGTGAGCTGCTTCACTCACCCCGGTCTGCGGGGACTTGCACACCGTGATCACCCGGACGTACGGCTTGCCGGCTGCGTCCATGATCCCGACCAGGTAAGGCGTCACCCGGTTTTTCCAGAGCCCGGGCAAAACCGACATGGTCAACACCCGGTGGCGCTCGGCCCAGTCTGAAACCTTGATGGATTTCCGTTTGCGGAACACTTTTCTTTCCGCCTTTGAAAACCGGAACCCGAACCGGAAACGCTGCCCGTTCTCTTTCAGCCGGTCAAGCACGGAAGCCTTGAGTTCAGCCGGGCACCACCCGGCCTTTGTGATATCATAGGTTTCCTGATCGTTAAAAAGCTGCATGCCTTATTCCTCCCCTGTAAAAATGACACTGAACGAGTCCGTGACCGCATACTGGTTCAGAAGCTCGTTCAAGCTGTTGTTGAGGTCCTGCAGAAAATCCGCGCTCTTTTTCACGTCCCCGTTCACCAGGCTCACCCATTCGCGGACCCTGGAGTTGAACAGATGCCTGAATCCCGCGTCCAGTGTGGCGGCCCTGGCTGCAAGCTCGGCCTCGAAATCCTTTTTCGGGATGTACTTGCCTTCTTCCTTCTCCCGCTCGAACCGGGCCTTGGCAATCTGTTCCTCCAGCTTTTCCACTTCCTTTTTCGTCTTCTGGGCGTGGATATCGGACAGATCGTCAATGTTCCCGTCCTTTCGCTCCAGGGTGGATGCATACGCCCGGACTTCGGTTTCCGGTACCGACCCGTCCGGGTTCACCCGGATCATGGCCTTGTCCTTGTCCCTGTATAACTTAGACTTGGAGATACGGAACCCGGCGTTATCCAGGTGCTCGACAACCTGATAAATATTATCAAAAACCGGGCCGGATCCGCCTGACTCCGGCTGCTCCGCATATTTTTCATTCAGGCTTTTTACCATCTCATCCAGCCCGGCCTTTGCCACATCCCAGTCCCTCTTTTTCTGGGAGGTGGGCTCTTCCTTGTATGCCTTGAGGCATTGTATCCGGGCATTATTCAAAACCTTCAGCTCCATGGCTTCACTTTCATCGACGATTTCGAGAAGTTGATGGATATCTCTCATATGTTCACCTGATTATCCGGGCCTCGAGTTCGTTGTTGTCAATGGCGAAAGAACCGTCATCCCCATCGTCAAAAAGATGGTACGTGTAAGGTTTGCCGTGTTTTTCCGCAAGCTTTATTTCATTGGCGGTGCCTTTGCTTTTTCCGTCATGAATGAAGATGTAATGGTCGCAATCCTTCATGACGTGCAGGCTTCTGTGGTGCCACGCTCCCTTGGCGTATTTTCCCCTGTTCAGAAAGTGCACCTTTAACGGCACCGCTTTCTCTTTGCAGACTTTCTGCGCCACCCGGCAGGGTCCCTCGGGTTCGGCATGGGTCACAACCGTGTCCGGTTGATGTTTGTCTATTTCCGCCGCAACCAGATCATAGATCCTCTTGTCCTTTAACGGCCTGCTTCCACCGAATCCAAGTTTCATATATCCTCCCTGTAAATAACTTTCAGATTGTTTTCACGGGCAACGCGCAATTCTCCCTTTATTCCCCTGCTGTCCTCCCATCCGGGCACGCACAATATGTGTATTTCATCGCAAGCCCTTACCATTTCGAGCCCGTGCCGGATCCAATAATTTTCCGGGATATCATCATTCGCATACCTTTCCGTATATGTTAGAGGGCTGTAGTTCAAAACCCCCGACCTGGTAAGCATGTCCGCATACGAGACCGCGGTTTTCCGTCTGTATGACCTCACCTCGGGATCAGGATCCCAATA
>CAYFVA010000274.1:0-3385 GCA_964346265.1 uncultured Desulfobacterales bacterium | reverse complement strand
GGGCAGCAGTTCGGTTCGATTACCATCAGTTATTCGTTTTAACGGCCTGATGACTTTTCAGGTGTCAAGATATCCTGCCAGGTCCTCTGTGGGCATTGGCCTGGCAAAGTAATATCCCTGCACCAGGCGGCACCCGAACTGGTTGAGCATGTCCAGCTGTTCTTCGGTCTCCACGCCTTCCGCCACCACGCCGATGTTCAGATTTTTCGCCATGAGAATGATGGTTTCAACCAGCTGGGCGTCGTTTGGATCGGTGGTGATGTCCCGGATAAAAGACCGGTCGATTTTTAACGTGCTGATGGGCAGTATTTTTAAATAGTAAAGAGATGAATAACCAGTGCCGAAGTCATCGATGCTTACGGTGATGCCCTCCTGTTTGAGGCGGTCCAGCTTTTTAATGGATTCGTCCAGGTCTTTCATCATGGTGCTTTCGGTAATCTCGAGTTCGAGAGACGAAGCAGGGAGACCGGTTTCGGTCAGGATGTCCAGTATCCGGCTGACCAGATCCGGCTGTTTAAACTGCAGGGGGGACAGGTTAACCGCCACGCTCAAAGGGGACGGATTCTTTTGGTTCAGTTCCTTTATCGCCAGGCAGGCTTGCTTGAGCACAAACATGCCCAAAGGAAGGATCAGGCCGGTTTCCTCGGCAAGGGGGATAAAGTCGGCCGGACTGACCACGGACCCGTCCTCTTTATGCCAGCGGACCAGGGCTTCCAGACCTTTTACCTGATGGGTTTCCGGGTGAACCTTGGGCTGGTAATACACCATGAATTCCTTCCGGTCCACCGCACCCCGGAACTCGTTGATCAACTGCAGGTGATAGGCCGCCTGTTCACTCAAATCCCGGGTGAACATATGAAAGGTGTCTTTGCCCATGGATTTGGACTGATACATGGCCGTATCCGCATTTTTGATCAGCGTGTCTGCATCGCTGCCGTCTTGCGGAAACATGGCAATGCCGATACTCATCGTGATAAAAAGGGTATGGCCGCCTGCGGTAATGGGTTTCTTGAATTCAGCCAAAAGCCGGTGAGCAATCTCCATGACTTCATGTTCGGATTCGATGTCCACCGCAATGACCAGAAATTCATCTCCGCCGAGCCGGGCGGCGGTGTCCTGTTCCCGGATCGTCCGTTTCAGGCGTTCCGCCATGTTCGTCAGCAGCATGTCCCCGGTGATATGCCCGAGACTGTCATTGATGTATTTGAAATTGTCCATGTCCAGAAAAATAACCGCTACCTGCCTGTGGTCCCGGCCGGCTCTTGCAATGGCCATCAAGAGGCGGTCCCGGGCCAGGTTCCGGTTAGGCAGGCCGGTCAGGGCATCGTGGTACGCCTGGTACCTGATTTTTTCCTGCTGCGATTTCATCTCGGAGATATCGTGGAAAACCGCCACATAATGGGTGGTCTCTCCGCTGCTGTTCTGGATGGCACTGATGTTCAGCGTTTCCGGAAAAGCTTCTCCGTTCTTTCTGCGGTTCCAGATTTCCCCGGACCAGTAGCCGTCTTGTATAATACGGTTCCACATATCCCGGTAAAACTCTGAATCCTGGCGATCGGACTTTAGAATTCGCGGGTTCCGCCCGAGGACTTCTTGCTCGGTATAGCCTGTAATCTCTGTAAAAGCCTGGTTGACTGCAATAATATTCCCGTTGATATCCGTAATGCTGATACCTTCCAGGGCGTTTTCAAAAACCTGGGCGAACAGTTTGAGTTCCGATTGCGCCCGGGCACGCTCGTCCATCTCTTCGCGGATCTCCTCGTGGGCGTTTTTAAGCTGGTCCATATAGGTGTTGAATTGGATGGCCAGAGATCCGACTTCGCCGCTGGCGTTTTCATCGGCTCGGACATCGAAATTGCCGGCATCGGCTTCTTTCATTTTTCTTGCCAGCCTTATCAGGGGGCGGGCAATATAATTGCCCAGATAAAAGCTTAACGGGAGAATGAAGAGAAGTACACCACCGATGGCAGCGAAAATCACATTTCTGATGTTTTCCAGGGGGCGGCTGAACTCTTCAGGCACCACGGAGGTTGCCACAAACCATTGCAATTGAGGCAGATAGTTGAAAAAGAGGAGGTGGTTTTCTTTTTTACCGGTTTGCGGGTCATTCATCCGGTAATGGAATTGTCCGTTTTTCATCTCCGACATTTTATTAAATATTTCGTTCCAGCGGTCGGACCGTTTATTACCGTCCGTGTTTGATGATATGGAGGGAGGAACGACAAACCGCCCTTTATGGTTCATGATAAAGGCAAAGCCTCTATCTCCCAGCCGGAAGGATATGATATCCTTCTTAAGGTTTGATATGTTCAGCAGGGTGTGAAGTTCCTCTTTGTAAGTAGAAACGGACACAATCCAGTCCCATGGTTCGAAATAAGACATGTAAAGTATTTTGGGGCGTTCCGATTGTTCGCCCGGGTTTTTCCATTGGTATTCGACGTATCCGTTTTTTTCCGCGATCTGTTTTTTGACCAGCCAGTGTTCGGACAGGTTCCTGTTTTCGAGTCTTTCCCATGGATGAACAGCCGGGATGCCGTCACTTGTTAATGCATAGATATACCCGGTCCGGCCGATGGGTTGGCTCAGAAGGATTTTACGGCCAAGCTTCCGGGCCTCTTCTGTGCTCATTTTCCCGGAAAGAACCTCCTGGTGAAGTTCTTGTAGAATGGACACATTTTTTTCACCGATAGCCCGCAAATGGCTCCGGACCGAGGCTTGCAGAGATGTCTCGATCATTTTGCGGATGGCGTGTGTGGAGGTGGACATTTCCTTGAGTATGTTCTTTTCCACAATATTGTTGACCAGTGAATAGATCAACGCTCCGGCAATAATGATCGCAAAGGTAACCACAATGGAACTCCACAGCATGAAACGCCAGCGGAGGGAGATATTTTTGAACAAATCTTTCAAAGCAGGCCTTTAGTTTTGCGCATTATGCTTTATTGTCATGGTTTCTTTCAGCAGAATAGTCCTCACAATCAAAGAAGTTCTGACAGATCAAAGCTTTGAGACTGGTTGATTGTCAGTATGAATCTTCTCAAAAGGTCCTTGTCAAAACAGTGGGCCATGCCCTGATCTCTTAATTTCGTCCTTGCGTTGACCCGTTTCCGGGCTTCTTCTTCCATCATCTGTTTTTCTCTCAATTTCGCAAGTTTTATATCTGAAACATTTCTGACAATCGTTTCAACAGGGGTTGTCTTGTTTTCCTTTGCTTCCTGTTCAAATGTATTCAAAAGTGCCGTATGAGGGTTTTCACCCGACATAATGCACAAAGCCTGGAAAGGGGTCTTGGCTTTTTTGTAAGGACGTTCGGAAGTTAATGCTTCAAATACGTCGATTATTCTCAGGGTTTTCGCAAGTATCGGTATCCGGTCATTTTTCAAAC
>CAYFVA010000273.1:0-3431 GCA_964346265.1 uncultured Desulfobacterales bacterium | reverse complement strand
TCCCCCGCTCCCCCTTTTCCCGTGCCCCGAACAAAGGTTCAACACCCCCGGGGGCAGAGCCCGAGGCTTACGGGTCCTTCTGATGAACTGCTTTACACGGGTAAGCCAATCCGCGAAAAACAGCTCTATAAAAAATCGAAAATGGGAGGGAAATGGGAAACGATTTTTTAAACGGTAGAATCATCACCTTTAACCGATGGGAAAATTTGAACCAGGGAGATTCAATCAATGGGCAAAGCAGCTGAACATCTGACAACGGGCGAGCTTCAAGCGGTTGCGGAGCGCCTGTTCAAGATCACGTCCAAAAAACAGGAGGAGCTGATCGGGCTGTGCCCGGTGCACCCGGATAAAAACCCCTCTTTCTCGTACAATCCGGTCAAGGATATCTGCTACTGTTTTTCCTGCGGCTTCAAGGGGGATATCATCACCCTGTGGACCCGGATCAACGGGTATGTAGACGAGATCGAGGGGTTCAAGGCATTCTGCCGGGAGCACGGCATTGAAACGGACGGGAACTTTTTCCCTGAAACCGGGAAAAAGAAGCGCAAGGACGAGCCGCCGCCGCTGGATGATGCGTATGATATGCTGGGAGAATTACCCGAATCCTGGATCCGGCGGCTGGAAGAAAAGCGGGGCTGGTCCGAAGAAATGATCCGGGATCTGGGCATCAGGCTTCAGACCCATTACCAGGCAAAAGACACCGGCGAAATCAAGGAGCTCAAAAAGCCGGAGCGGATCGCCATTCCCATCCGGGATATGGACGGGGCCGTCCGCAACATCCGGCTGTACAAGCCGGGGGCCAAAAAGATGAAGATCATCTCCTGGGGCAAGCGGTACGGAGAGACCCGGCTGTTTCCGGCGGTACCGAAACCGCAGGATCCGGTTCTTTTATGTGAAGGCGAGTCCGACACCATCTGTGCGTTAAGCTTCGGATTCAATGCCATCAGCCAGACGTCCAAACCGAAAAAGTGGAGCAAACGGCAGCTTCAGGTGTTCAAGGACCGGCACGTGGTGATCGCGTTTGATGCGGACCAGCCGGGACAGGATCTGTACGCCGGGCAGTATGCAGGGCCGGAAATCGCAAAGGTGGCCAAAAGCGTGCGGGTGGTTGCCTGGCCGGACTTCATGGGCAAAAGAGAGGACGGCCACTGGCCGGAAGATCACGGCCAGGACCTCACCGACTTTTTCGTCCGGCACAAGAAAACAACGGATGACCTGCAGGCCCTGATCGATGATGCCCAACATTTTACGCCGCCGGTCAAGGATTTTGACGGCACTCCCCTGGAATACTTCTCCAGGGGAGCCACGGACGGAAGGCTTTCTTTCCGGCCCCGGCTTCTGGCCGAGGACATCCTGAAAGAATACCGGCTGCTGTCGGATCCCGATACCGGTCTGATGTTCAAATGGAACGGGGTGTACCTGGAGCCGTATCATGTGGATCATGTGCGCAGGATCGCCATTTCAAAGCTGGGGGAGGAATCCACCCGGGCGCGTGCGGATGATGCCGCCTCCCAGGTGAAGATCCTGTCCACCATACCGGCGGACCGGGCCATCAACGACTGCACGGATTACCTGTGCATCAACAACGGGATGCTGAACGTCAGGAGCCTTGAACTCAGGGAGCATGACTTCCGGTACTTTGCCACCAACAAGCTCAACGTGTCGTACAACCCGGATGCGGTTCCGATCTGCGAGCGGTGGCTTGAGTTCATGGATCAAAACATCCAGACCGAAAAAGTGATCATGCAGGTTCAGGAGTTTTTCGGATACTGTTTGTACCGGAAGACGCCGTTTGCCAAGGCGCTGCTTGCCCTGGGGCCGGGTTCGGACGGCAAAAGCACCATGCTCAATATCTTACGGGAACTGGTGGGCCGGGACAATGTCTCTTCCATCGCCTTGCAGGAAATGGAGGACCAGTTTTTACGATCCTCGCTGTATCAAAAGATGGTGAACATCTCCACCGAGGTGGGAAGCCGGGCCATCGAGTCTCCGTACTTCAAGGCGGTCACTGCAGGGGACCCGATCAATGCGGCGTTCAAGCACCAGAACACGTTCACGTTTACGCCGTATGCCAAGCAGATCTTTGCGGCCAACAAGCTGCCCCGTGTGCTGGATAACTCGGACGGATACTACAGGCGGATTCTGCCCATCCAGTTCAAGCGGCAGTTTCTGGAGAATGATCCTGATACGGATCCGTTCCTGGAAAATGCGCTCATGGAAGAGTTGACCGGGATATTCCACTGGTCCCTGATCGGCCTTCACCGGCTGTTGGACCAGGGCAGGTTCACCGACTGCGAGGAAACCAGGGAACTTCTGATGAGCTACAAGCGCCTGAACAATCCCATCGTGTGCTTCATCGAGGATGAATGCACCCTGGGGGACGACTACACCGTTGCCAAGGCCGAGTTGTACGAGCGGTACGAGGGATACTGCCGGACCAACCGGTACAAGGCGCTCTCCAGGGAAAACTTTTTCCGGGAACTGTATGCCGCGGCCAACAACCTCAAAACCTCGAGGCCCAGGAAGAACAACCCGGCGCGAAGGAGCTACATCACCGGGATCCGTCCTGCAGGGCACGGAGTGTAATCATGGATTTTTCAACGGTATCAAATCCAAAACGGTCACGGCGGTCACGATGCGGTCACGGCAGCGGCAAAATTGACGGTCTAAAAATATGTTTTGATTTCAATATGTTACGAAAAACCGGTCACGGTGGTCACGGTGGTCACGGCGGCTTCGGCCTTATCGCGTACACGTGCGTGCGCGCGTGTGTGGTTGTTCACGATTATGCCTCTTATATAAAAAATACCCGTGACCACCATGTCCAAGCCTGTAATGGCGGGGGATTCCGCCGTGACCGGCACCGTGACCGGTTTTGTACCATTTCGGCGGGATAAAAAACAAGGGAGGCTGAGAACCCCATGAAAAGCGACATTGAAAAGTTGAGGAAAAAATTTGAACAGGCTCCGCACCGTGACCGGGACAAGGAAACGGCAGGAGAAAAGGAAGCTGAAAACTTCGGGACAACTGCAGACAGGGGCTTTCCGCATGACGGTATTTCGGTACCGGAGCAAAGCGGATCCGGTGATATCGTTCGAAAGGCAAGTGACGAAAAGCTGCCGCCGGCTTTAAGGGAGCTGAAAGACCTGGTGAAAAATTGTCCCGTGGTGATCGATGTTTCGGGCTGCGAGCCGAAAGCCCTGTTTGACAAGGGGTTCGGCGATGAGCAAAAAGCAGGCCGGATCCGGGGTCTTCTGATGGACAGCCTTGTGATCGATTTTCTTTATCTGCACCATGCACAAAGGATCCACAGGGGAAACTTCAACGCCGGGCTGTTCCGGGGAAGGTTCGGGGCAACGGGGGGCGCGGGGAAAATCTGATGAATACGGAAACAAAAATAACGCGGCATGGTGCCGCAGGAAAGGAGAGTT
>CAYFVA010000272.1:0-3476 GCA_964346265.1 uncultured Desulfobacterales bacterium | reverse complement strand
GGTTTATGCTTCTCCACGAAATGATTGCCAAATCGAATCACAGGAATTATCATATGACCGATGGAATTCAATTGTGAGAAGGGGGGAGGATGGCTGATAAAAAACGGATACTGGTGACACGGGATTTTCCGCCCGAGGGGATTGACATGCTTCACGAGAACCCTTTTTTTGAGCTGACCGAGTGGGATGCGGACCGGCCCATGACAGATGAGGAGCTGGTGGAACGGGCAAAGGACCATGATGTGCTTTTGTGTACGTTGACCGAGCGCATTGACCGGGCGTTTCTGGAACAGTGTTCTCATCTTCAGATGATTTCCCAGTTCGCCGTGGGGTATGACAATATCGATGTGGCGGCTGCAACTGAATTGGGGATTCCGGTTGGATTCACGCCTGACGCCATGAGCGATGCAACCGCGGATATCGCGTTCGGCCTGATGATTGCCTCGGCGAGGAAGATGTTCTATCTTCACAATACCATTGCAAAAGGGGAATGGGGGTATTTCCGGCCAAGGGGACATCTGGGCATGGAACTTTCCGGGAAAACCCTCGGGATTTTCGGCATGGGCCGGATCGGCATGAAAATCGCCCAACGGTGCAGAGGCGCCTACAATATGGATATCCTCTACTGCAGCCGGAATCCGAAACCGGAAGCCGAAGAACAGCTTGACGCGACTCTGGTGGATTTTGACGCTCTTCTGGAAAAAAGTGATATCGTTTCCGCGCACTGTGCCCTGACGCCTGAGACGCGGCATATCTTCGACCGTGATGCGTTTGAAAAAATGAAGCCGGAAGCGATTTTTATCAATACGGCAAGAGGCCCGATCCATAACGAGCCCGACCTGATCCGCGCGCTGGAAAACGGAAAGATATGGGGGGCGGGTCTGGATGTGACCGACCCCGAGCCCATGCGGCAGGACAATCCGTTGCTGTTCATGGAAAACGTGTGCGTGCTTCCCCATGTGGGTTCGGGAACCAGAGAGGCCCGGAATCAAATGTCCGAGATGGCTGCGGAGAATATCCTGGAGTTTTACCGGCACGGCCGGATTCCGAATGTCGTGAACCCCGAGGTTCTGGCCGGATGATGGAAGAGATTGGAAAAGACAGGGAGACGGAACAGCTTCGGATGGACTGTGACCGTATCTTCAGGGCCGGGCTTGCTGCTGTGGATCCGGTGCGGTCGGTGTATCGCCATTGCAGAAGACAAGGGGATCTTCTGACAATTGATGATAAAACCTTTGACCTTTCCCGGTTCAGGGAGGTGGTGATCCTCGGGGCCGGAAAAGCGGGCGCGCCTATGGCGGCGGCATTGGAAACGCTTTTGGCGGACCGGATCACAAGAGGTCTTGTGGTGGTGAAATACGGGCATGTCAAGCCGTTGGAAACCGTCGAGCTTGTGGAGGCAGGACATCCGGTGCCGGATGAAAACGGTCTTGACGGGGCCGGGCGGGTTTTGTCCGTAGCAGAATCAGCGGACCGGGATACGCTTGTGATCGGTTTGTTGTCCGGGGGCGGTTCCGCGCTTCTGCCGCTGCCTGCGGACGGAATTCCGCTTCAAGACAAGCAGGAAACCACACGGGTGCTGCTGGCATGCGGGGCATCAATCCATGAGATCAACACGGTCCGGAAACACATGTCCGCCATCAAGGGGGGACAGATGGCAGCTGCCGTGTGTCCGGCCGATCTTGTCTGTCTGGTGTTGTCTGACGTGGTGGGGGATGATCTGGATATCATTGCATCCGGCCCCATGGTGCCGGACCGGAGCACGTTCGCCCGGTGTATGGAGATTGTACAAAAATACGGGATTTCCGACCGGATTCCCGAATCGGTCATGACCCGTCTGGAAAACGGGGCGGAAAAGAAAATACAGGAGACGCCCAAGCCTGCCGATCCTCTGTTTGACCGGGTGTTTCATTCCATTGTCGCCTGCAGCAGGGATGCATTGGATGCGGCGGCAAAAGAGGCGGAACGACTCGGGTACAGGCCGTATCTCCTGTCCGGGGCGGTGCAGGGAGAAACAAAGGATGCGGCCATGGACCACATGGAAGTGGCCCGTCAAATACAGGCGGGCAGACATCCGGTTTCCCCGCCCGCATGTATCCTGTCCGGCGGAGAGACCACCGTGACCATGGAGATCATGGGAAAAGGCGGCCGGAACCAGGAGTTCGCCCTGAAATGTGCGCTGGAGATAGAGGGGCTGGAACACATGGCGGTGCTGAGCGCCGGAACCGACGGCACGGACGGGCCCACGGACGCTGCAGGCGGGCTGGTGGATCCTTTATCGGTGAAGCGGGCCGAAGCCTGCGGGTTGGATGCGATGCATCATCTTCAGGCCCATGATGCGTATCCGCTGCTCGAAGCTGCCGGGGATTTGTACAAAACCGGGCCCACGCTGACCAATGTGATGGATTTGCGGATTGTGCTGGTGAAATAGATAGATTCTATGAATATTTGAAACAGGAGAACAAAACGATGAAGGTGATTTTTCACGAGCAGTTTTACGAAGAATACACGTCCGATCCCGCCGCCGCCGGAGGGAGGATGGAGGCGATTGTCAATGAGATCTCTCCTTATGTGACCTTTGTTACGGCGGAGCCTGCGGATCATACGGATGTAGAGGCGGTGCACGCCGCCCACCATATTGATACCATCATGCGCAAGGGGTTGTATCCGGTTTCCATCCTTGCGGCGGGCGGCGCGGTCCAGGCGGCGCGGACCGGATTGAAAGAGCCCTGCATGGGATTGATTCGTCCGCCCGGGCATCATGCTTCCGCTTCCACCAGCTGGGGGTTCTGTTATTTCAACAACATGGCCGTGGCAATGGAAGCCCTGAAGCGGAACAAGGAAATCGAAACCGCCTATCTCCTGGATATCGACTACCATTACGGGGACGGCAACGTGAATATCCTGGAAGACAGGGGGTATGTGGCCATTTTCAACCCGGATTCCAGGGACCGGGACGTGTATATGGACAAGGTGCGCCGTGAAATGGAAGAGTGCAGGGTGGATATCATCGGGATTTCCGCCGGGTTTGACAACCATGTGGACGACTGGGGCGGCCTGCTGTTGACCGAGGATTACCTGGAAATCGGCCGAATGGTGAAAAAGGCGGCGGATCGGAACAACGGCGGCTGTTTCGCCCTGCTCGAGGGCGGCTACAATCACAAGGTGCTGGGCAAAAACGTTCTGGCCCTGATCCGGGGCATGTCTGAAGGGTAGATTTTTACAAGAAACTTGAGACTTGATACCGGAAACAAGAGAGGAAAGATAAGAAGCTGCCCTGTTCAGGTTGTGTGTCCGGGATCGCCTGCGTTCGGGGCTTTCAACATTCGTTGTGCCTGACTGAGCGTGGCTGTTATACCAGAAAAGCGGATTCGTCCTCGGCAAACTTGTGCTGTAGAATCATGTCCGTTTTTATGTCAAGTGGATGAAAGTCGCTGATCAACTCCAGGGTGTCTCCCAGGCAGTGCCGGAGAATA
>CAYFVA010000271.1:0-3507 GCA_964346265.1 uncultured Desulfobacterales bacterium | reverse complement strand
CCGTTATCACCGGCCTTTTCATAATATGCATTTTTTTTACCCCTCTTTGGAAAAACCCGTTATTCACTCTTTTCAATATCAAATCTTCGGTTGAGGCGCATGGTGGTGAAAAGACCGTAAATATCACTGTTTACATTGGTGACTTTCAGTTTCCTGTCGGCCTGGGAGAGGCTGTTGTGCGTGGCGATGATCACCCCGATGCCCACCGAATCCACCATATCCACCCCTCCAAGATCGATGGTTACCGTGCCGTCGGTCTCATCCGTTGCCGAAACCAGCTCGTTCCGGAAATCTTCCGCCATGGATGCGACCACATCGATACCGGGTTTAATCACCACATCATTCCCGTTTTTAATGATTTCACTCATTGTATGTATTCTCCTGCTCTTTTTCCAAAATTATCAATTTTTTCATAAATACCATGAACCCGGTCACATATCAAGCACTTGAAACAGGACAATCGCATGAAATTTTTTATGAAAATCAGTCCCATGTGACCGGCATCCGCCCGGGTATTGACTCACCGACTTCCCGGATAATCGATATATTTTCTGTTGAAAAAGGATTTCATTTGCGGTATATAATCAGGTTCCGGCTGTCGGGCTGGAGAAGATATTCTGGTCGGTCGCCATGTAACAGAAGGTCGCGAACCTCGTCAGGTCCGGAAGGAAGCAGCGATAAGTGATTCTGTCTGTGTCATGGATCGATCCCGGCCATGCAATATCCTCATCTCCCCCTTCAGCCGGAACCCCTCCTTTAGTAAAAACCCCTTTTTTGATCTTGACATACCGGTAAATGTTCTTATTTTTTCAGCACATAAAGGACCTGAATAATCAAACAAAAAAATACCGGGAGAGCAAAGTTGGCTGCAAAAGACCAAAAAACCAAAGAAGAATTCAAAAACGAAAAAACAGAAGACAACCAGGCCATGAAAGAACCTGAGGAACTTGCGGAACAAGAGGAAAACGGGTCTGAAACTTCTGAAAAGGAGCCCGGCGTAAATGAGCTGGCAGCCCAGCTTGAAAAAGAAAAAGAGCGGGTACTGAGGCTGAGTGCAGAGCTTGAAAATTATAAAAAGCGTATGGAAAAAGAACTGAAGCAGTTCAAAAAATACGCGAATGAATCGTTACTCAAACAGCTTCTCACGGTGATCGACAATCTCGAACGGGCCATTGCTACCGCTGATACAGAAACCGGCAAAGAAAGCAATGGGCTCCTTGAAGGGATTAAAATGACCCATGACGAAATTATCAAACTGTTGAAAAATTTCAGTGTGGAACCGGTAAAGGCCGAGGGAGAACCTTTTGATCCCACCTATCATCAGGCCGTGACCCAGGAAGAAACGGATGAGCATCCGGAAAACACTGTGGTTCGCGAGCTGCAGAAGGGATATATGATGAACGACAGGCTCATCAGGCCGTCCATGGTTGTGGTGTCGAAAAACAGCGGACAAAACAACAACGATGAAAAAACAGACAAAAACAAATAACAAATATAGTTTGGAGGAATACTTATGAGTAAGATAATCGGAATCGATCTGGGAACGACAAATTCATGCGTGGCGGTCATGGAAAGCGGTGGCGAGTCCAAAATCATCACCAATCCCGAAGGGCTCAGAACTACACCTTCGGTCGTGGCCATTTCAGAGAACGGCGACCGGCTTGTGGGCCAGACAGCCAAGCGCCAGGCCATCACCAACCCGGAAAACACGGTTTTCGGGGTGAAAAGGCTGGTCGGACGGAAATTCAGTTCCAAGGAAGTTCAGAACGACGTCAAGATCCTGCCGTTTAAAATCGAGGAAGCATCCAACGGAGACACACGGATCAACCTGAGGGGAAAACAGCACAGCCCTGCTGAAATTTCCTCGTTTATCCTGGCCAACATCAAGAAGACCGCGGAAGAGTACCTCGGACAGGAAGTAAAAGAGGCGGTCATCACCGTTCCGGCATACTTTAACGACAGTCAGCGCCAGGCCACCAAGGATGCGGGAAAGATCGCCGGCCTTGACGTGAAACGGATCATCAACGAGCCGACCGCGGCATCTCTTGCCTACGGGCTGGACAAGAAGAATGACGAAAAAATCGCGGTATTCGACCTGGGAGGCGGTACTTTCGACGTTTCCGTGCTCGAAATCGGCGACGGCGTATTTGAAGTCAAGGCCACTTCCGGAGACACCCATCTCGGTGGGGAAGACTTTGATCTGCGGATCATCGATTATGTGGCAGATGAATTCAAAAAAGATCAGGGCATCGACATCCGGAACGACAAGATGGCCCTCCAGCGGCTCAAGGAAGCTGCGGAAAAAGCCAAGATGGAACTTTCCAATGCCGTGGAAACCAACATCAACCTGCCGTTTATCACGGCGGATTCAGCCGGCCCCAAGCACCTGGATGTGAAAGTTACCCGGGCCAAACTCGAATCCCTGGTTTCCGATCTGCTTGACAACCTGGAAGGCCCCTGCAGGACAGCGCTCAAGGAAGCTGGGCTGGATGCCGGTGAAATCAAAGAGGTCGTTCTCGTCGGCGGTATGACCCGTATGCCGGCGGTCCAGGAACGGGTTGAAAAGATTTTCGGCAAAAAACCTCACAAAGGGGTAAACCCGGATGAAGTCGTAGCCATGGGCGCCGCCATCCAGGCAGGCGTTCTCCAGGGCGATGTGAACGACGTCCTGCTCCTTGATGTAACCCCGCTGTCGCTCGGCATTGAAACACTCGGGGGCGTGATGACCAAGCTGATTGAAAAGAACACCACCATCCCGACAAAGAAAAGCCAGGTGTTCTCCACCGCAGCGGACAATCAGCCTGCAGTGTCCATCCACGTACTCCAGGGAGAGCGTGAAATGGCGGCAAACAACAAGACGCTCGGCCAGTTCGAACTGACGGACATTCCGCCGGCCCCCAGGGGAACGCCCCAGATCGAGGTCACCTTTGACATCGATGCCAACGGCATCGTGAACGTGTCCGCAAAGGACAAAGCCACCGGCAAGGAACAGTCCATTCGGATTACTGCGGCCAGCGGCCTTACCGAAGAAGAGATCGAGAAGATGGTCAAGGACGCCGAGATGCATGCCGAAGAGGACAAAAAGAAAAAAGAACTGATTGACGTCAGAAACACAGCCGAGTCTTTGATCGACCAGACGGAAAAGACCCTCAGAGAGCACGGCGAAAAAGTGGATGCGGAGACCAAGAGCAAAATCGAAAATGCGGTTGAAGAGCTCAAGAAAGTCAAGGATACCGATGACAAGGACGCCATCAAGCAAAAGAGCGATGAGCTGACCCAGGTATCCCACAAGCTGGCCGAAGTGATGTACCAGCAGGCAGCCGGAGACGCATCCGGACAGGCAGCCGGAGGCCAGGAGCAGTCCGGATCGGCTTCCCAGGATGAAGATGTGGTGGATGCCGATTTTGAAGAAGTGGACAAAAATAAGTAAGCAGCAGAACCGATTTTTGAAAATCTGTTGATATTAGTCCCACTGCGCTATATATTATGGCGCGGTGGGACTTTTTT
>CAYFVA010000270.1:0-3510 GCA_964346265.1 uncultured Desulfobacterales bacterium | reverse complement strand
AGTTTCTTATAAAAACCCTGTACACCTTTTTACCATGACAGCGCGAATATATCAATGTCCGGGTTCCATGATGCACTGATTCCGATCGTCCGTACTGCCGCTTTTCTGGAAAACAGAACAAATTCACCGGGATCGCAGGCTTCGTTTCATTGACTTTTTGAAGAAGAAACTGTAATATGCACGGGAATCAATATGGAAAAAAATACTTTGGAAGAAAAGAGTTTATACGCCCGCAGAGTGACCCTTGCCAACTCTCTCGGCATGCATGCCAGGCCTGCGGCAAAAATTGCCGAAATTGCCGGGAAGGCGGGAGACAATGTCTGGATAACAAATGGCCGATCAAAAGCGGATGCGCAAAGCGTTATCGACATACTCACCTTGTGTATTACCAAAGGGAGCACCGTCACCATTGAAATTGAAAACGCAAATGATGGAAAAATCCTTGATGAAATCACCACTCTCATTGAATCCGGCTTCGGAGAATAAGGAATGATGAAAAATTCCGGATCTGAACAAATTGTAATTACGGGGATCGGCGGATCTCCCGGGATCTGCATCGGAAAGGCCTACATTGTGGACCGCGAAGGTGTTGATGTGATCAAGCGGTACAAGGTGGATGAGGAAGGTGCCGCAAAGGAGATCAACCGGTTTAAAAACGCGGTGGAGAAAGCAAGAAAGAAGCATGCAGAGGTGATTGACTCGCTTGATGATGATATCGGGTCGGAACTGAATATCCTGGAAGCACACATGGTGCTTTACAAGGACAAGATGATCTATGAAAAAACCCTGGAGACCATCAGAAAAGAGAAAATCAATGCGGAATGGGCGCTCAAAAAGGTCTCGCGGCAGGCACGTTTAAGATTCAAGGATGTGGAAGATCCGTATCTCAAATCCAGGGCTGATGATATCGCCCAGGTGGCGGAAAAAGTGATGTCCCATCTTACCGGAGTTCAGGATATCCGGATTTCCGAGATCAACAAACGTGTGGTCCTGGTGGCGCATGATCTTTCTCCGGCGGATACCAGCCAGATCCAGCTCGAGCGGATACAGGGTTTTGTAACCGACCGAGGGGGCAAGGACTCGCACACCAGCATCATTGCCAAATCCCTGCGGATTCCGTCCGTTCTCGGACTCGGCAAAGTAACCACCAGCGTGGCCAACGACGACCTGATCATTGTGGACGGCGGTACTGGCAAAGTCATCATCAACCCGGATGAAGAGACACTTATCGAATATGAAGAGAGAAAAGAACGATTTGAGAGATACCTTGCCGGTCTGGAAAGATCCAGTTACCTGCCGGCCGTGACAAAGGACGGTGCAGCCTACACCCTTCTTTCCAACATCGAGCTTGTGGAAGAGGTCGTGGCTGCCAGGGATAACGGTGCGGAAGGGATCGGCCTGTTCCGGACGGAATTTTTATATCTGGATCTGAAAAGGTTCCCCACCGAGGAGGAACTTTTCAGCAAGTACAAGGAAGTAGTGGAGCTGATGGCCCCGGCTCCGGTTACGATCCGGACGCTGGACATCAACGGGGACAAGGTCAATCCCAACCTGTATTCTCTGGAGGAAGCCAATCCGGCCCTCGGGTTGAGGGCGGTTCGGTTCTGTCTTAAAAATCCCCAGGTGTTTCTCACCCAGATCAAGGCGATTCTCCGGGCGGGTTCTTCAGGCAACGTGAAACTTCTGGTTCCGATGATATCCTGCGTTTCGGAAATTGTTCAGGTAAGAGAAATTATCGATCAGGCCGTCCATGAGCTTGAAAAAGAGAACAAGGAGTTCAGCAGAAAAGTGGCGCTGGGGATCATGATCGAAGTTCCTTCAGCGGTGATCATGGCTGAGAAACTGGCCGAGCATGTCGATTTTTTCAGCATTGGGACCAACGACCTGATTCAGTACTCGATGGCCATAGACCGGCGGAACCGGCAGGTGGCCCATTTATACCAGCCCCTTGAACCTTCGGTGATTCAGCTTTTGCGGTTGACCCGGCAGGCGGCTGATAAAAAAGGAATAGATCTCGCCATGTGCGGGGAAATGGCAGGAGAACCAGTGAATATTCCGATCCTGATGGGGCTGGGTATCAGGGAGCTTTCCATGAATCCCGGCTCGATCCCGGCCGTGAAGCAGATGATCCGCAATATGGATTCAAGAGAGGCCCAAAAAGATCTTGAAAGGGCTTCTTCCCTTTCCACCGCCCGGGAGGTTTATCAGATGCTTTTTGAGAAATACAAGGAACTTCTTGTGTTCAATGGACAGGAATAATCAACAGATGGAAAATGATCACATAAAAGTTATTGCCAACAACCGGAAAGCCCGGCATGATTTTCATATCCATGATGAATTCGAGGCCGGAATGGCTTTGGTGGGCACGGAAGTCAAATCCATAAGGGGCGGCAGAGTGAGTTTCAAAGATGCATACGCAGATGTTAAAAACGGGGAGGTGTTTTTAAAACAGCTGCATATATCCCCTTATCCACATACGTATTTCGGGAATCACGAACCCTTGCGATCAAGAAAGCTTTTGCTTCATAAATATGAAATCAAGCGGCTGACCGGTAAAATCAAAGAAAAAGGGTTTACCCTTGTTCCGCTGCAGATCTATTTTAAAAACGGGAAAATCAAGGTAAAGATCGCACTTGCCAAAGGCAAAAAATTATATGACAAGCGCGAGGATATTAAAAAGCGGGACATGAAACGGGATATGGAAAGAGAGCGCAAAAAATACTGATATTTCCCATATGTATTGACTTTCAACCGTTTCCGCGTTATATTGTTTGGTAAAGATACGTTCTTTTACAATTGGGGGCGAAATGGCTTCGACGGAGATGAGGATGCTTCAGGTAGCATGCCGAGTACCGCAGGCTCGTAAAACCGGCGGATATTAAATATAATTGCAGACGATTATAATTACGCCGTAGCCGCATAAGTCGGCTACCGTCCTGTTGAAGATTTTCCTGCATATTCAACAAGGGCGTCGATCTTGCAGGACCGCCGCAAAAGGGTGTCCGGCCCTTCGCGGTTGAATTTATCCGGGCTATACCGCTTTGTATCCCTCCTGAAGGAGACAACGCGGCCAATTTTAAAGTTCAGGATACGCATGTAGAAGCCGAGGTTGAATATCTCCGGACGCGGGTTCAATTCCCGCCGCCTCCACCATCAAAACCCTCTGAAAATCAGTTTCCTTGGTGTTTTTCCCCTCAGATTCCATCTGTGCCCTGATCAAACGCTGGTATTCATCCCAGGGCATAACCGCAAAAGCCGGTACTCCGTTCTGGTGCACGATCTGGGGTTCAATAGGTGCGTTTAATTCTTTTTTTTACCTCTTGTATGGATATGACCTGATTTCTCCGTCACAATCGAACAACACACGATAGCGGCAACCCTGAGACGATAACCATGATCATGGTTTTTCAAGGGATTTGCATTCGTACAATCCGGGAAACTTTTCAATTCACTCACTGCATGGAAAACCTTGATACGTGTTTTTTCAGGAATTCTGCTCAATTGTTTTTT
>CAYFVA010000269.1:0-3512 GCA_964346265.1 uncultured Desulfobacterales bacterium | reverse complement strand
CCGGTACAGGCGGCATGCCGTTTTCCCGGATGATTCGGATGCGAGTATGGCCGAGGCTGCCAGCTGCCCGCTTCGAACGGCAAAACAGATCCCTTCCCCCAAAAGCGGCTCTGCAAAACCGGCTGCATCCCCGCAGAGCAGCACCCGGCTCATCTGCGGCCGATACCGGAAACCGCCGGTGGGAATAAACCCGCCCTTGAGGTTTTCCAGTTTATCTGAAGAAAGCCGCCGGGCGGCATAATCGTAAAGTTGCTGCTTCAAGAATCCCGGCCGGGCAAAAGGGGAATAAATCCCGATATTCACATGTTCGTCTTTAGGGAAAATCCAGAAATATCCCTTTTCTCTTCCGCTGAAATCAAACTCCATGGTGTACCGGTCCGGCCGATCCACCGGAACATCCGCAGCCGCCCCGAAACGCCTTTCCGGGTCCGGCCCCTGCCCCGTGAGTCGTCTGACACGGCTTTTTGCACCATCCGCCCCGATCAGAAAAGATGTTATGAAAGTTTCCCCGTCCGCTGATACGGTCACACTCTCCCTGCTGCTTTCAATGGACCGGATCCGGCGAACCCTCCGAAAGTGTCCCCCCTTTTCCACCGCTTTTTTCAGCAGAAACGCATCCAGTTCGCTGCGATCCACCATCCAGCAAAGCGGTCTGTCCGATTGCACCACAAACGGATTGAGGTTGCGGGGCACGACCCGGACACGGCGGCATTCCCGTTTGACAAGGCCGGAAACGTCATGGCGCAACCACCGAAAGGCCCTGGGGGTCAATCCCCCTGCGCACGCCTTTTGTTGAGAAGAATCGTACCGCTCCAACAGCAGCACCCTGCAACCTTGCTGCAGAAGGTCATATGCCGCAGCCGTACCTGCGGGCCCCGCTCCTATGATGATGACGTCAAACACAACATATTTATACCACCCGTGCCGGGATCCGGCAAGAAAAGAGCCGCCTCGGAAAATCCCTTTTTGATTATACGGAACAAAGCGTACATCAGGGCCTGATAAATCAATTGTATTTGACTCTTTTTCCTGTTAAAACTGGCAACCTATGAAGACGTTTCTGGGCATATCATCGTTTCAGATGCTGGTGATGTTCCGGCGGGGGCTGTTTTACAGCTACCTGTCCATCTATCTGCGGCATTTTCTGGGCCTTTCGGTCACGGCCACCACGTTGTTCGCCACCCTTCCGATGATTTTCAACGTGCTGTGCCAGCGGTATGTCTGGGGGATTTTTTCCGATAAGTACCAGAAAAGACGAACCTTGATCATCTGGGGAGAAATCCTGGCAGCGGCGGGCACGGTCATGTTGTGGTACGCCCACCTGGTTCCGGAATCAAAACTTGTTTCCGGATATGTGATCATTGCCGGACTTTCCGTGATCGAAATCTTCTGGTCCATGTCCAACATCGGGTGGAGCGCCCTGATTTCGGATATCTACCGGAAAGGCTCCCGGGCCTCTGTCATGGGAAGGCTCGAAAGCATCGGCGGTATCGGCCGGATCATGGGCATCCTCGTGGGCGGACTGATGTACGACCAGCTCGGCCGGAACTATGAAGGATGGGGGTTTCACCAAGGGGCGCTGTTCTTTATCGCGGCCGCTGTCATGGCCTTTTCCATCATCCCCATGCTCATGGTGCCGGAAGGCGGCGTACAGGAACAAGAAAAAGGATCCATCGGGCAGTCAACCCTGACCGGGGAGTTCAACCTGTACATCTTTGTTACCTTTATCGCCTCCATGGTCCTGATCAACTTCGGCCGGAACTCGGTGGCCGTGATCCTCACCCAGTACCTGACATTGCCGGAGGGATTCAATCTCCCAAGTTTGACATTGAGCCATGTGGCCAACCTGAGGTCGGTGGCCATCATCCTGGCCGGGTTCCTGTCGGGCTGGGCCTGCCGGAAAGCGGGAAACAACAACATTCTCTTTTCCGCCTCCATTGCAGCCGCCCTCGGGCTGGTGCTGCTGGGAAGCACGGACAACCTGTTCCACGTCTGTGTCAGCATCTTTCTGATGGGGCTTGCTGATGTACTCATCATCGCCTCGTCCTATGAGCTGGCCTCCCAGCTCATTCCGCCGGAAAAGCGGGGCCGGCTTTTCAGTATATTCAACGCCACCATCTTTTTAAGCTTCGGCACGGCCAGTACCCTGATCACCGGACCGGTGGCGGATATCCTGATCCATCTGGGAAAACCGGACACCTATGCATACAAAGTCTCCTTTCTGGTGGCGGCCTGCATTACCATTGCCGGCATCCTCCTTCTGGGGCATCTTTTCACACTTTTGAAACGCAACCGATAGAGCGGAGAATCCTATGAAGTATTCAACGGCAAGACAAGGCAGAGTTTTCGTGCTGCGTCTCGAGCACGGGGACATTGTCCATGAAGCGATCGAAACATTCGCATCCGGGAAAGGTATCCAGGCGGCATCCCTGACCGCGGTGGGCGGGGCCGACCGGGGCAGTATTCTCGTGACCGGGCCGGAGGACGGAACGGCATCTCCTGCGGTGCCCATGCACTACACCCTTGACGATGTCCACGAGGTCAGCGGCACCGGCACGCTTTTCCCGGACGAGTCCGGCACCCCGGTTCTGCACATGCACATGGCCTGCGGCAGGAAAGACGCGAGCGTCACCGGCTGCATCCGCAGCGGCGTCAAGGTCTGGCAGATCATGGAAGTCATCCTTCATGAGCTGAAGGACGCGGACGCAGTCCGTGCACATGATGCCGCAAGCGGGTTCAAGCTTCTGCGTATCTGAGAACGAGAAAGGCTGTTTTTACAAGAGACTTGAAACAAGAGACAAGAGGGTGTCGGCAGCGACTGTTCAATGTTTTCAAGTTCTCCCGTGAAACGGAGCCCGCCGTTTTATCTACGGCCACCGCCCATGCCGCGACCGCCGCCGCCGACACCTTTGCCTCGTCCGCCGCCGCCTTTCCCGCGCCCCCCGCCGCCGATACCTCTGCCGCGGGCACCGCCGCCCAGGCCCTGGCCGCCGCCGCTGATGCCGCGACCGGCGCCTGTGCCGATTCCGCTTCTGCCGGACTCCTTACCACTGTCTTCGCCTTTCTGTCCGGTCCGGCTGCCGCCCGATGACCGACCGCCTTCCTGGACGTATCTTTCCAGAGCATCCCTGACGGTTCCGCTTTGATCGGGGACCACTTCAATGCCCTCTGAATTGAGGACGTCCATTGCCTTTGGTCCGCAACTTCCGGTGAGGACCGCCTGCACCCCTTTTGACGCGATGAGGCTGCCGGACTGGACCCCCGCCCCGCCGCTGAGGCCGGCATTTTGATTTTCAAGGGCCTCCCAGTTCATGTCATCGGTATCCACAATAATAAAATATGCGCATCTTCCGAAACGCGGATCGATCTGCGCGTCTATACTGTTTTCACTTGCACTTACAGCCAGTTTCATTTGAATCTCCTTTCATCTGTCTCAGTTCTGTCAAAAATTTTTGTACCAGCCATTATGGAATGAATGTTGTATGATGTCATGGGGTTTTCCGCCATTGTTT
>CAYFVA010000268.1:0-3521 GCA_964346265.1 uncultured Desulfobacterales bacterium | reverse complement strand
CGCCATGATGTCCATGCATATCATGGATCCCGTGATTTCCCTTTCGCTGAAACCCGTGGACAACAAATCGGAAATCAACATGTCCAAGGCGCTGAACCGGTTCACCAAAGAAGATCCCACCTTTAAAACTTATGTGGACAAGGAAACCAATGAAACCATAATCCAGGGTATGGGCGAATTGCATCTTGATGTCTACGTGGAGCGGATGAGAAGGGAATACGCTGCCGATGTCATCACCGGTCAGCCCCGGGTTGCCTACAGGGAAACCATTACGAGAAAGAGTACGTTCAATTATACCCACAAAAAACAGACCGGAGGCGCCGGGCAGTTCGGCCGGATCGCAGGATATATGGAGCCTGCGGACGAATGGTTTGAATTTGTCAATAAAATCACGGGCGGAAGGATTCCCACTCAGTTTATTCCCGCATGTGAACAGGGATTCAAGGACTGTATGCATAAAGGCCCCAAAATGGAATTTCCGGTTACCGGAATTCGGGTTACCATTGATGACGGTGCCTACCATGCCGTGGACTCATCCGAGATGGCATTCACCGCAGCTGCAAGAGGGGCGTTTCTCGAAGCCTATGCCAAGGCGAAACCCGTTATCAAGGAGCCGATCATGAAGGTGGTTATTGAAACCCCCAATGAATATCAGGGTTCGTGCATGGGGCTTATCAATCAGCGGCGGGGCATTATAGAGGGTTCCCAGGAGGAAGGCGTCATGTCGGTGATTGAATCCAAGGTTCCGCTTTCCGAAATGTTCGGTTTTTCCACTGTTCTCAGATCTTCCACCCAGGGCAAAGCTCAGTTTACCATGGAGTATTCAAACTACAAACAGGTTCCCCAGAGTGTTGCCGAGGAAATCATCCGGAAAAAAGAAGAAGAAAAGAAAGAAGATCAGAAATAAGTAGGCTGACAGGCTATCGGTTTGACTATATTAAAAGAGGAATAAAATGCTTAAAAAAGATTTGATCAAAAGAAGTCCTGCGGTCAGGATAATCGGGGGAGAAGAAATAGACAAAGCTCATTTCGGGGCGGTACTTTCAAGGGCCGGAGTCGGAAAAACCCGTTATCTTGTTCAGATTGCGCTGACAAAGCTTTTAAAAAACGAAAAAATACTTCATATCAGCCTCAACGACCCCATTGAAAAAATCAAGGCCAGATACCTCGAGGCATACAATGATCTGGTGGATTCCATCGGCTACGTGGATCCGCAGAAAGCCCTGAGACTGTGGGAAGAGATCAAGAATGAGAAAATCGCTCTTTCCTACAATGAAAATACATTTGATCCGGAAAAGATCAACGTGTATCTCAAAAGTTTTAAAAAGGATGATCTTGCACTTCCGACTCTGATTGTCATGGACGGACTCGATTTTGACCGGGATCTGAATGAAACTTTAACCGGGCTTGAAGACATATCCAAACGGTTCGGAATCCCGGTATGGTTTTCCATGCAGACGCACAGAGAGCAGGATTTTGCTCCGAGCGGATATCCTGTTCAGCTTGAGAACGTGAAAGACTGGTTTGACAAGGCTGTTTTTCTCCATCCGAAAAACGACAAGATCGAATCCGTGGTCCTGACCGATGAAAGCAGGCCGAACGAGTATTATCTGCTCGACCCCGCCACCATGATGATCGTGGAATAGACAGCCCAATCCTTTCCTGCATATGACCCTGAAGAGCATGAAGGTCGTGAAGTCTTTCTTTACTTCCTTCAAGCCCTTCAGGGTCAAACTCATTGTTCTTTCATGAAACAATGAAACGTGAAAGAGGCCGCGCTTTTTCTCCTGTCTCCTTGCCTCTTATCTTTTGTCTCCTGTCTCTTGTCTCCTGTCTCTTGTCTCAAGTCTCTTGTTTCAAGTTTCTTGTGAGTTGCGGCACGATTTCAAACAGGTCGCCCACCACATAGTAGTCGCAATTTTTAAAAATCGGTGCGTTTTCATCCTGGTTAATGGCAATAATGGTACCGGCGGTTTTCATGCCGGCAAAATGCTGAACCGACCCGGATATACCGCAGGCGATATACACTTTCGGGTTGACCTTGACACCGGTCTGGCCGACCTGCATGGTATACGGCACCCACCCTTCATCCACGGCAACTCTTGATGCGCCGACTGCGGCATTCAGTTCTTCTGCAAGCTCAAAAAGAACGGAAAAATTCTCTCCGTTTTTGAGTCCCCTGCCACCGGAGACGATCACGTCAGCCTCTGTGAGATCAACTCCGCTCCTTGCCGATTCCACAACTCCCTGAAACCGGATCCCGGTATGATTCTCGATTTCAGGACTGATTCGGAGAACTTCCGGGGTAATATCCGCGGCAACAGGCTTATAGTAATTGGGCCGCATACCGAAAACATGGAACCGGCCGGAAAATTCTATCAATGCCTCGGTCTTGCCGGAATAATTGGATGTGACCGCAGTCCCCTGCTCCGGATCAACCTTTGTACAGTCCATCACCAAAGAAGCCTCGAGAAGAGCGGCGACCCGGGGCAGAATATTCCTGCCCTCTGCACTGGACGTGCCGAACAGGTACTTGACTCCCGTTCGGTACATGGCCTGTACAACCATTTCAGAGACCAGTTGTGGGTTCCACCGTGATTCGGTATCGGTTACCTGAATTTCAACGATGGTGTCAATGCCCCACTTGCCGAGTTCTTTGACAAAAGTTCCCGGGGTATCACAGAGAACAAACGCATAAACCGGGGCATTAAAACTCCTGAGATAGGATACCACGCCCGGAATGGACTGCTTGATCTCCCCGTCTGCCTGTTCGATGAAAACACCTGATTTGTCCATTTTCAGATAACCTTTGCCTTGTTTTTCAACACATCAATGATTTTGTTTGCCGTGCCTTCGAGATCCCCGATAATGTGTTCCGGATTCCGGTTCTCGGTGTAGGGGGTCAGCCTGGATACTATCATGGAGGCGGGGGGGTCTTCGATATCAAAATCCTTGACGGTCTTTTCCTTGATCTCTTTTTTTTTGGATTTAATAATATCCGGCATGGTCGGGTATTTCGGTTTGTTCAATCCTTTTCCCGCTCCGAGAACACAAGGAAGTGAAACCTCATATGCAAGCCTGGCTCCTTTGTCCCCTTCCGTTACCACACGTGCGCCGGTTTCAGTGATATCCGCTTCAACGATACTGGTCATGACCGGGTATCCGAACAGCGCACCAAGCCGGAACATGGTCTGCATCCCGTTGCTGTCGATGGCTTCCCGACCGGTGAGTATCAGATCGGCCCCGCCATCTTCATCAATTGCCGCCTTGATCAGCCGGGCGGTTCTGATTGCATCCTGCCGCTGTTTTGTCCGGATCAATATGCTCCGGTCCGCTCCCATTGCCATGGCCGAGCGCAGACATTCCCGGGCCGGCTCCTTGCCGAGGCACACGGCGATCACTTCGCTTGTTTCAAAATTTTCCCGAATGCGGCGGGCCTCGGTCAGCGCATGCTCGTCATACGGGTTGATGATAAAGGTTACCCGCTCGTCGATTTCCGCCTCATCCGTGACATTGATGGT
>CAYFVA010000267.1:0-3522 GCA_964346265.1 uncultured Desulfobacterales bacterium | reverse complement strand
CGGATGTCATGGCCAAAAGCGGAGGGATTCTCCACGAGGTGGGCACCACCAACCGGACCCACCTGAAAGATTACAAAACGGCAGTCAACGACGATACCGGACTTTTGCTCAAGGTGCACACGAGCAACTACAGTATACAGGGGTTCACCTGTGACGTGCCGGTATCCGAACTCGCCGGACTGGGAAAAGAACACGGTATCCCGGTGATGGAGGATCTGGGAAGCGGTACGCTCATCGATTTTTCCAGGCACGGAATTCCCAAAGAGCCCACTGTGATGGATGCCGTGGCTTCCGGTGCGGATGTGGTCACGTTCAGCGGCGACAAACTGCTCGGGGGACCGCAGGCCGGAATCATCGTCGGCAGGAAAAAATTCATCGATGAAATCAAAACCAACCCGCTGACCCGGGCGCTTCGGATCGACAAACTCACCCTTGCCGGACTTGAATCCACACTGCGGTTGTACCGGGAAGAAACCGAAGCGATACGGGAAATTCCCACTTTGAGAATGCTCACCGAGCCGGTGGAGGTGGTCCGGGACCGCGCGGACAAGCTGATGCAGCAACTTCAATCCCGGCTTGATTCAAAAACCCGTGTCGAACGGGCGGATATTCATTCACGGCCCGGGGGCGGTTCCTTTCCATCACTTGAAATTCCCAGCGCATGCGTGAGGGTCCGCAATGAATCCGTATCACCGGACCGGATCGACCGGCTGATGAGAAGCCACATCCCTCCCGTGATCGGCCGGATCGATGAGGACTGTTTTATCATTGACTTGAAAACCGTCCAGGATGGCGAGGAAAATGTAATTTCAGACGCCCTGGCCGAATTTTTACACTGAAAAAGACAAAAGTATGGACATCAATCAAACCAGATTTACAGCCAAGGAAATCGACTTTCTCAAATCCGGATCCGGAGATGCCACACCTGTGGTGGCCGCGCCTGACCGGTATGTCAGTGATCTGATCTATTCAGAAGAAAAGACGCCTGGCATCACGGCTTTTCAAATCAGGCTCGATCAAGCGCCGTTTGCTGAAAACGGATTTGCCTGCTGCGCATTCCGGCTTGCTGAAGGAACGGATCCGGATCAAATAAAAAAAGCGGGCACCCTGTTGGAAACGTTCTTTGCCGAACAGGAATCCGGGTTCTGGGAGAAGCTGGATGACAATGTGTTTGCCGCCGCCCTCACCGGATATCCCGATCCGGCCGAAGGCCGGGGAAAAATCACTCGCCTCAGACAGCTTCTTTGTGAACAAGTGGAAACACCGCTTTATTCAGGGGCCTGTTTTTACCCGTTCCGGGAGTATCCGGCTGCGGACATTCTCGATTGTGCGGTCATGGCCCTTGACCATGCAGGGTTTTTCAGCGGGGAAGATATCACCTTTTTTGATGCAACCTCTCTGAATATCTGCGGCGACCGCCTGTTTCAGAGAAACAGGGTGGAGGACGCGATGCTCAAATACAAAAAAGGGCTTGAAATCGAACCGGACAACATCAACCTGATCAACAGTTTCGGGGTCTGCTTCGGCATCACCGGCCGGCTGGAATCAGCAAAAGCGGAATTTGAAAAAATCAATGAAATCGACCCCGAAGAAATTATGGCCATATACAACCTGGGTCTTGTTTTCAGCCTGCTCAAGGACACGGAAAACGCAGTGGCCTGCCTTCAGCGGGCCCACCGGATCAACAGCGGTCTATACGAAATCGAACTGCTTCTGGGAAATCTTCTGTTCCGCAGAGACGATCATGAATCCGCCCTTGCCCACCTGGAAAACGCTCTGCGGATCAACCCGGATTCCGCAGCCCCCTTGCGTGTGAGAGGAGACATTTTCCTGGAGATGGACCGGCCCGGAGACGCGGAAAAGGAATTCAACCGTTCCATTAAACTGAACCCCTCGGATGCCGCCTCCCTTTCCGGTCTTGCAAGGGCGTTCGAGATACAGAACAAAAACATCGATATCGCGCTGACTTTTGCCAGAAAGAGCACGGATATCGACCCTTCCAACCCGCTGTTTCGAGAGAGACTCGCCAGAATCCACCTGAAGCGGGAAGAGCATGAGAAGGCGACCCTTGAATTTGAAAAAGCGAACACCGAACAGCAAAAAACCCAATCCGCCTGACATACGGGAGAGATCCAATGGACCGAATTATCAACCAGATTCTCGATGCCGGCATCACCGCCAAAAAAGAATTTGTCGAAAACAACACATCGAAAATCGAACAAGCCTCACGCCTTCTGGCACAGACACTGAAAAACGGGAATAAAATTCTTTTATTCGGTAACGGGGGCAGTGCCGCCGACTGTCAGCATATTGCCGCCGAATTCGTCAACCGATTCCGTCTGGAGCGGCCTCCGCTTGCCGCAGTCGCCCTGACCACGGACACCTCGATTATCACCAGCATCGGAAACGACTATTCGTTCGACGAAATCTACAGCAAACAAATCGAAGCACTCGGCAGAAAAGGGGACGCGGCCATAGGCATCAGCACCAGCGGCAACTCGGCCAACGTGATCCGGGCAGTGGACGCTGCGGTGTCAAAGGATCTTCACGTTATCGGTTTTTCCGGCAAAGCGGGCGCTCTGAAGGACAAGTCCCACATCGCCTTCTGCGTCAATTCGGATACCACCGCCCGGGTCCAGGAGGTTCACATTTTCCTGGCCCATGTTCTCTGCGATCTTACCGAAAGGATTCTGTTCGATGCGTGATCCCAACACGGCGCTTGAACTCGACGGCGTGACCACATACTCCATATCCCAACGGAAAAGCAAAGTCGGCGTCAATGACTTCACCCGCCCGTTCAAAGCAGGCGGTTCATTTTCCGAATTCCTGGAAAGCCTTCCGGACATCCTTGCCGGACAGGATATTGTACGCGTTATCGATGCCGTGGCGAACGCACATAAAGGAAACAGGAAAGTATTCTTCGCCATGGGCGGCCATGTGATCAAGACCGGTATGAACCCGGTGGTGGTGGATCTTATGGAAAGATCGGTCTTTTCCATGATTGCCGTGAACGGCTCCTGCATCATCCATGATCTCGAGGTGGCCCTTGCCGGAAAAACTTCCGAGGACGTGGACGCTTCCCTGGACAGCGGAGATTTCGGAATGGCCGAAGAGACCTCCCGGTTTCTCAACCGTGCGGTTCTCCGTGCGGGAAAAGACAAAACAGGACTCGGCCGGGCCGTGGGAGAGCTGATCAACGAAGAAAATCTGCCGTACAGGGAATACAGTATAATTGCGGCCGGGGCAAAGCTCGGCATACCGGTGACCGTACACGTGGCCATGGGAACCGACATCATTCACATGCACCCCGGATTCGATCCGGCAGCCTGCGGCGAAGCCTCGCACAGGGATTTCAGGATTTTCGCGTCCAACATCGCCGAACTTGATCAGGGCGTGTATATCAACGCCGGGTCTGCGGTGATTCTGCCGGAGGTTTTTCTCAAGGCGATCACCCTGGTGAGGAACCTGGGGTACACCCCGGAAGAATTCACCACTGTGAACCTGGACTTCATCCGTCATTAC
>CAYFVA010000266.1:1318-3529 GCA_964346265.1 uncultured Desulfobacterales bacterium | reverse complement strand
GGCCTGGTCCTTGGCATGATGACCGATATATCCCATGGTCTGCAGAACGTCTTCCTCATCCGGCAGCGCTGCAGCCGCTTTTTTTATGTGCTTGACAGCCTTGCCGTAAGACCCGGACTCTATAAGAAAAGAAGCCTCCTCCAGATGATACCAGCCGTTTTCCCTGGGGATATGTGTAGACCCGGCCCTACGGTTCTCTTTTTTCTTTTGCTTTCGTTTCTGCTTTTGCTTTTCCGTTTTTGATTTTGCCATGGGATTACTTCAGGCTTTTTTTTATAAATCCGGCTCAGTTCTCTTCAGCCAGCAGCAGGGAAATCCACGACTCCCTGAAAAAGGTTCTGATCTCGCGGGCGGCTGTGTCCAGGCTGATGTCCAGATCCCGGTTCTGGATGTCGGTGACAATCCTATAGACGGTTTCAAGTGAAAGCCGGGCCTCTTCGTCCATGATCCGGAATTTCCCGTTCCCGGAAGAATTGAGCCGGTTGATCTCATCAAGGGATTTTCTGGAACGGATGGTGGAGACCCGCTGATCCCGGAGAACGATAAAATGGACATCCGTATGCTCGGCCACAATATCGTTCAGATTTTTCAGGCGGGCGTAAAATGATCTGCCGCCTGCGTGAAGAAAACCGGCTGCCGCTTTCGGCTGATTTCCCTCCTTGACCAGAATATGATCGGGAAGCTTGCGGCCCTTTTGCCGGATTTTGCCCACATCCATGCCGGTTTTGCGGTTCAGGGCCCGGACCACCGTATCCAGCTTTCCCGCGTCATCCGAATCACTGATCACCATGGTCTCCTTGATTTCTTTTTTCAGATTTTCCCGGTAGGCCCGGACCATCGACTGCATCCGCATGGCGTCTTTCTGTCTGCTGAACGTGGGCACTTCGATGTCGAGATACGCCTTGAGCCGTTCCACTTCTTTTTTCAGGCCGGCGATTTCATTGCGAATCTCATCTTCGAATCCGGTGATGACCTTTGGAAGGGGAATTCCCTGAACTTTGAACTTGTAGTAATCCGACGCCCGGTTGAGCATGGTCCGGATATTGGTACAGTTGACGATCGCCGCCTTTTCCTTCTGCGTGAAAACCCCGTCGACATCTTGCCCAAAACTGGAAGCCCTGAGCTTGAGAATCCGTTCCATCTCTTCGGCCGTGGGCGGATTGAGGAACACCGTATCCCTTGACATTCTCTGTACAACGGATTCGTCAAAAACAGCAGAATATTCGGCCCATCTGTCCGGGAAAAAATTGAAGACCATCAGGCTGCCCGGCACATGGGTAAAAAGCTCTTTAATGCATTCCCCGAAACGGAACAGAAGCTCTTCATTGTATTTCAGGCCTTCGAGCTGATCAAACACGATCACAAGGGGTTCGTCCTGTGTGGAGAGTTTCCCCAGAACCCGCATGGCTTCCATGGCGAACTCTTCGGTTCCGGTGGATGCATCCGGATTTTCCAGACCGGTTTTCCGAATCTCCTCTCCGGACAGTTCATTGCCGGTCAGCCACCGCCGGATAATTTCCCTTCTGGAAAGATCCGTATATGAACAGTATTTGATGAACGCTTTCAGAATCCTGGCACCCAGGCCCCAGCCGCTGGTTGCACTCCACCATTCCACGATCCGGTTTTCAATGGTCCGCCAGTTTTTGCGCCGCTTTTCCGTGCTCTGTGCGCCGATCCTCCGGTACAGGTTCAGGTGATCCTCGGACAGGACCTGCCGGATGAACTGCTTCTTGGCACTGGGATTTTTTGAGTTGTCCACATCGTCTATGAAAATCTTTGAAAAACTTTTGGCCAGAAGGTACTCGATCTGGGTAAATCCGGTGCCGGGAACATTCTCCACCAGAGATTCGATGATCCGGGTGTAGATATGAAAGAGGATCGAATCCGGGTTGTTGGGCTGACGAATAAAAAGAATGCGGTTGCTGCTGATTTTTTCCCTGGCAAGGCGCATGATCAGGTGGGTTTTGCCGGCACCGGGCTCTCCTGCCAGAATCACGCCGCGGGACTGATGATTCGGATCCGCAGCGATCTCGTCGATGATTGACTTGAGCCGGGTGAACTGGTCCCTGAAAACGTCTTCCAGGTCCACATGGTCCTGGAACGGGGTATCCACTCGGCTGGTACCAAACGGGTTCATATTTTCCTTTCGTGAATCATCGGTGCAATCATTTCATTTATCTACCCGCTGAGGCCGAATGTGTCAAGAGTGTT
>CAYFVA010000266.1:0-1218 GCA_964346265.1 uncultured Desulfobacterales bacterium | reverse complement strand
TCCTTGCCCTCGACCCGCATTTTCCCGGCCTTTTTCAAGGCGGCTTCAGTTTTGTATTCCATGAGTTCGTCATAGGTCATGACCTCGGCACGGATAAATCCCCGTTCCAGGTCTGAATGGATGACTCCGGCGGCCCGGGGCGCCTTGGAGTTTGCTCTTACCAGCCACTGTCTCACCTCGTCCTCGCCCACCGTAAAAAAGGAGATCAGGCCCAGCGCCCGCAGACAGAGCCGGGTGAGATTCTCAAGGGCGGTTTCCTTTATTCCAAGCTCCTGAAGGAACTCGTCCTTTTCCTCGTCTGTATCCAGCGAGGCAATCTCTTCTTCCACTGCAGCGGAAACGATCATGGCCTCCATCTTCTCTTTTCGGCAAAGCTCGTCTATGCCTTCCGGAAGCGTGGCGGTTTCCAGATCATCTTCGGATACGTTAAAGGCGAGGATCATCTCTTTTCTTGTGATGAACGGGTAGGACCGGATGATCATGTCCTCGTCCTCGGAAAGCGTCATCAGGCGAAGCGGCTGCTCTTCTTCCAGATGGGATTTCATCTTTTCCAGAAGTGCAAGTTCCTTTTCCTGGTCCGCGTCCTTCTTTTTTTTGGTAAGTTCTTTGATCCGCTCGATCCGTTTTTCCACAAATATCTGGTCGTGCATCAAAAGCTCGCTGTTCACCGATTCCACGTCCCGCGCCGGGTCCACGGATCCTGCAGGGTGATATATCGAATCATCTTCAAAGCATCGGACCACGTGGCAGATGGCGTCCAGATCCGCAATATCCCGGAAAATCTCTCCGCCGGCAATGGACTCCTTTTCCAGCGCCGGGAGCAGGACCAGATCAATCCGGGCGCGCACGTTCTTTTTGGGCTGGTACAGGTCCGCCAGTACGTCAAAACGGGAGTCGACGATGTCTGCGGTGCCGGGTACGGGCTTGGACCCTTTCTGCCGCACTTCGGCGCCGGTTTGTGTGAGAATCCGGAAAAGCGTTTTTTTGCCGGTCTGGGGCAGACCGATGATTCCTGCCTTCATATGTATCCTTTAGTTATTATGTGTTAAGTGTTTACGTGTTAAGTTATTAAGTTTCAGCTAACGGGTAACGGATGAGAGCTTATGCTTTCATCATTTTTCCGTGGCTGTTCAGGCCATGAATGTTATTAAAAATTTACAAGTCAAAAAAAATGGATTATACCAGATTTGAGCTGTTGAAAACAGAACAAAAGAGGAC
>CAYFVA010000265.1:0-3531 GCA_964346265.1 uncultured Desulfobacterales bacterium | reverse complement strand
AAAGGATTTTATCATGCGGGGATTTGCAAGCGACAATATTTCAGGGGTTCATCAGAAGGTAATGGACGCTCTCTCACAGGCAAACACCGACCACGTGCCTCCGTATGGAAACGACGGGTATACCCTAGAGGCAGCGGATAAGTTCGGACGGATATTCGGAGAGCCGGTCAAGGTGTTCTTTGTGTTCAACGGCACGGCTGCCAATGTTCTGTCCCTTGCAGCAGCCGCCCGGTCTTTTCACAGTGTAATCGTTTCGGCTGATTCTCATATGAACCTGGATGAATGCGGCGCACCTGAGAAGTTCACCGGGTGCAAGACCGTTCCGGTCACGGGAAAAGGCGGCAAACTGACCGCTGAGCTTATAAAACCGCTTTTGAAAGGGTTTGACGACCCCCACCACAGTCGGCCCAAGGTGATTTCGATCACCCAGCCAACGGAACTGGGAGAGGTATATACAGCGGAAGAGATCAAAGCGATCGCCGATCTTGCCCATGAAAACGGGCTGTATCTTCACATGGACGGGGCACGGATCGCCAACGCGGTGGCCTCTCTGGACACTGATCCCGCAGCGGTCACCCGGGATGCGGGCGTGGATATTCTGAGCTTCGGGGGAACCAAAAACGGGATCATGTACGGAGAAGCCGTTGTCTTTTTCAACGCCGCCCTTGCAGAAAACTTTGACCGGATCCGGAAACAGGGCATGCAGCTCGGTTCCAAAACAAGATTTATCGCCGCCCAGTTCGATGCCCTTCTGACGGACGGGCTTTGGCTTGAAAACGCCGCCCACGCCAACCGACTGGCGGACCGGTTGTACCACAAAATCAGGGACCTGCCCCATGTGAGCGTCACGGAGAAAGTCCAGTCGAATGCAGTGTTCGCCGTGATCCCGTCACACCTTGTGGAACTTCTGCAGAAGGACTACTACTTTTACACGTGGGATGAGTCGCTTTCCAAAGTACGGCTCATGACCTGTTTCAACACCACTGAACAGGAAGTGGACGAATTTGCCGACACCATCCGGTATATATCAGTGGGATAAAAAAAATTCAGCCAGCGCCATGTCCTGTTTTGCAGTGATCTTGATATTCCGTTCCGACCCTTCTGTGACATGCACCCGGAATCCGGCGTACTCTGCCACCGACGAGTCATCCGTACCGACGAAACCGTGCCGGGCCGCCATGTCAAAAGCGTTGACAATCAGGTCGAGCCTGAACGCCTGGGGGGTCTGAATCCGGCACACCCTCTGTCGGTCAATGGTTTTTACTACCGTACCGGTGGAATCCACATCCTTTACGGTATCTGCCGAAGGAATACCGGGTACGCATGCCCCGTGGTCCAAAGCGCCCTGTATGCACCGTTTCACCAGGTCCGGTTCGGCAAAAGGCCGGACCCCGTCGTGGATCAGCACAATTGCATGTCCGGCATCCCTGCAGTTTGCCGCAACTTCGGCAAGTCCATTGGCCACGGACTCCTGGCGGGTTCGGCCTCCGGAAACCACCCGGATTTCTCTTCTCAACTCCAAAGACGCAACAAGGGAGTCTCGGCAAAACCCGATATCTTCGGAGGGAACCACAAGGACGATTTGACCGGCCTCCCGGACGCGGCTGAATGCCGTGAGGGTGTGGTGCAGCACCGGCTTTCCCTTCAGGGCCAGGTACTGTTTTTTCACCGGCGACTGCATTCTTACGCCGCTGCCGCCTGCCACTATAATGGTGAAAATCTCGAACGGTTCCATACACAAGGAATCCGTCAGTTCAGGTAAGAAAGTTCTTTGGGCAGCGGGATCCCTTTGCCCATGGTGTCCTCGCCGTAATTGGCCGCCGCGAGTACCTCGATGTCTTCAAGGGCCCTTGAATCCCCTTCAAAGGTAATCCGCTGGATGTCTTCCTTTTTGATTTTTCCGCCGGCCCACTGGATATCGAGCACACTCGACGCGTCAAACCGGTCTTCCCCGACGATCAGCGTCACTTCTCCTCCATAATGATGAACGATCTTGGCCACCAGCATGCTCGGTCTTGAATGAAAGCCCCGGTCTCTGGGAATATCCACGGTTATCCTGGAGATTTCCATGTTTTCGTTCACGATCCGGGAGGCAAGCTTTTTTCCGGAAGACAGGAACTGCCACGAATAGTAAAGGCAGTAGTTCACCCCCCTGTCCAGAAGCACGTCCGGATCGATGAGCTCGCCGAGAGACTCGCTCACACTTTTGTAGATATCCTTGTATCCGATATCATGCAGATGCCGTTCATAAAAATGGAGCAGCCGCCCCATCACCTGAAGCATGTGAAACACAATGGAAAAATGGCTCCTCAGCTGGTTGAGGAGCCGGTTGTCGCAGTGCCCGCCCGAACTGATCACATAGGAATCAAACGATGACTGGAGATTGTGCAAAAGCATTTCGAACCGGCGGATCTCCACCTCGTTGAGGCTGTCGGGCACGAGCTGCCGGATCTTTTCCTGGGAATACCGTTCATAAAAGGCAAAATGTTCGAAGTTCACGATGGTTTCCAGAAATTCACTGGCGATCTTGGTGAGATTCTGCCGCTGCTGCCGCTCGTCCACATCAGCCAGATCGTCGATATTGTGATCCAGAAACTCAGGAGACCCGATGCTGGGAAAATACCGGTATGAGTATCCCTTTTCCGGCACCTCGATATCCAGACGTTCCGCTTCCTTTAAAATAACCGGAGCTGCCACTTTCAAAGAGTCCTGAAGAATCCGGAACGTATCAGCGGATTCGAGCCGGAACACCCGATCATTCCCCCCTTCAAACTCATAAAAGCCGAGCCGGTTGAGGATGTGCTTCTGGGAATAACCGGCCAGGGAAATATGCCGGACCGCAGAGCAGAGTTCCCTGTAATAGACCCATTTCCAGTTGTTTTTGGCTCCGTGGTAATCGAGAAGGTCTTCCAGCAGGTGAGAAGTGGTAATCAATTTTGAATACAGCTTCTTCGTGAAATTGTACTCCTGATCTTCCACCTGTGCAATAAACCGGATGCATTTGAGATACTCAAAGGAAAACAGGTTAACCTTTTCCTTGAATGATATACTGCAGTAACTTTCCATGCCGGGTTCTGTCACGTTCTCCTTTCAGCGGTCCGATACGAGTGGACGGGCTGTTTTTAAAGCTGGTTGCGGCCGGACCGGCATGTAAGCCGAATTCTGTTCCCCGCCGGGGTTACCCCCGGACAGGGCAACGATCATTCATCTCGGGATACACGTTGCCGTGCACCTCAAGCGACCTACCCGGAAGCTCGGACGGGCAGCCCTCAAACACTTCCCTATTTGGTCTTGCACCGGACGGGGTTTACCAAGCTTTCCCGGTCACCCGGGAAACTGGTGCGCTCTTACCGCACCGTTTCACCCTTACCCCGCTACTCAGCCCACTGAACGACGATTCCGATTTTCCCAAGTCATTCAGCCGGCTGAGTAGCGAGGCGGTCTGCTTTCTGCTGCACTTTCCTTCGCGTCACCGCGACTCCACGTTATGGAGCGTCCTGCCCTGTGGTGTTCGGACTTTCCTCCGGACAT
>CAYFVA010000264.1:0-3558 GCA_964346265.1 uncultured Desulfobacterales bacterium | reverse complement strand
ACTGATCCGGGCCATAAGTTTATTCTTCAAATTGGCGTTACAGCCGCATGATGTCCAGGATACTCCGGCCAATTGCAATGACTTCTCTATCCTCGATTTCTCCATTTGTATCGAATGACATATTGCGGTTTTCAGATACTGCCGTGGTTTCGATTTGACAAACGCTTCGCTTCACCATGCAGAGGGCGCATCACGGAAATGGCCAACAAACCAAAACGGGTAAAAAAGAAAATACTCACTTGCGGCAAAGAAAAAATGGGCTATATTCCCTTGTCGATGATGTCTCTTCTTGCCTTGAGGCGTTCTTGTATGCCTCGGCTGATATAATAGGTGCGTGTGAAATCGTCCCAGAACGCCTTGTCCTTTTCTTTCCAGTTGGGTCCGAACTGCTTGTTGAAGTATGAGCCGAGTCTTTCAAAAAGGGTCTTCCACGGGGGAGACCCTTTTTCATGGGCGGACAGGATTTCCCCGACCAGGGATTCCAGTTCGGCCAGCGACTCTTTGGGGATATACGAAATGGCCCCTTTTTCGATGGACTCCATGAGCGCCTCCGGCGTAACCGCGTGGGCCGTGAGCATAATCGCGGGAATTTGCCTTTTCACGCATTGTTCAAGAAGTTTCATTCCGTTCACGCCCATTATATCGAGTATGGCCAGATCGTATTTGCTGTGAACGATTTTGTCACAAGCGGTTTCATAATCCCCGGCAAAATCAAGCACCGGGTGCTCCAGAAGGTCCTCTATGGTTTCGCGTATTTCCTTTTCATCATCCACCACAAGGATGGACCGGTTTTTAAGACAGGAACCGAAATCGTTCATCACTTCACCCCCTTTCACCGAAAAATCGTTACAGGACGGCGTGGTTTTCCGTTGTGAATTCAGCGGATCTTTTACAGAATCATTTATCGTTGGATTCAAGTATGTCGAAATTTTGTTCGTCCAGAAGAACGATCCCGTTTGCCTCCAGCAACTCAACAGCCCTGTCGTTGTCGTTAAACCGGAAGATCATCACGGCATTGTCCTGTGAAAATCCGCTGAACGCATACATGAAAACCACGAAAATTCCCGCATCCGTCAACGGCTTTAATACCGAAGCAAGGGATCTGGGCCGGTCCGGAATCTGAGCGGCGATCACTTCGTTTTCAAAGGCCGGGATATGAAGCTGCATGAGAATCTGTCTTGCCTTTGATACATTGGATACCAGAAGCCGAAGCTGGCCGAAAGCTCCCGTATCCACCAGATTCAGGGCCCGCAGATTTATCCCCGCCTCTCCCAGGGCGCTGGTCACCTCATACAGGCGTTCCGGTGAATTTTCAATTGAAACCACAAGCTGTTTTAATTTCATTGAAACCTCCTTTTTTGATCCGTTTTCCCCCATCAAAGCGGGTTAGTGTAACCCGAGAAGAGAAGGGAAAAAGAGAGCGACATCCGGCAGATACGTCATCAGCATCAATACGATCAACTGGATGATCATGAACGGAATCACGGCTTTGGACACATAGATAATATCCCGCCCGGCTATGGCCCCGCTTATGTACAGACTGACCCCCATGGGCGGCGTGCAGTATCCGATCGCCAGATTCAGCGTCATGATCAGTCCGAAGTGAAGCGGGTCCACATCGAATGCGTTCAGCATGGGCAGAAACACCGGACCGAGAATCAGTGTGGCGGAAATGATGTCGATGAACATTCCGATGAACAAAAGGAGGATGTTCATGACAAGCAGGAATACAATCGGGGAACTGACCGCCATCAAAACCGTTTCGGTGATCCGCCCCGGAATGCTCTCCAGTGTAAGAAACCTCCCGAAACAGGTGGCCCCGGCCACGATGATCAAAAGAGTGGCGGAAGTTACCGCCGACGAAACCGTAATCTTTTTTACATCGGACAACCGGATCGACCGGTGGATGAAAAGCTCTACCACAAAAGCATAAACACTCGCCACCACTGCAGCCTCGTTGGCGGTAAAGGCTCCGGAGAATATGCCGCCGAAGATGATCACCGGCAGCATCAGCGACCAGAATCCTTCCTTTACTACCACCAGGGTTTCCCTGACCGACGGCACTTTCTTTCTGACGATGCTGTCGTCCTTCCGGAAATAAAAATAGGTGTAGATACACACACCCAGCATGATCAGAACCCCCGGCAGAAATCCGGTGGCGAAAAGGCCTTTCAGTGACACGTTGCTGATCATGGAATACAGGATCATGCTGATACTCGGCGGGATGATCACCCCGAGATTCGGGGAGGTCGTCATGATCCCCACGGTATACCGTTCCGGATATCCGTTTTCGATGAGCGCCGGGATCATAAACCCCCCGAGCGCCACTACGGTTGCCACGGTGGACCCCGAAATCGCGCCGAAAAGACCGCATGCCAGAACCCCGGCCATTCCGAGCCCGCCCGGGAGCCAGCTGACCAGTGTGTTGGCCACCTTGATCAGTTTTTCCACTATGGAGCCCGCCGTCATGATGTTGCCGCAGAGAATAAAAAAGAGCACCACCACAAGGGCGAAGTTGTCCATGCTCCGGAAAAGGGTCTGGGCCAGAAGCTGAATGGGAAGATCGGTGAAAAGCAGAAATCCCAGCACCGAAGTAAAGAACAGACAGAGAAAAACCGGTATGTTTGCTGCCATGCATCCCAAAAGGATCAGCAGTATGATGACGTCGCTCGATTCCATTTACGATCCGGCTCCTTGATCAGGGGTTTTCCTGTTGTGAATCAGCTCGGCTGCATCCTCGAACATAACCTGAAACGACCGGATCATCATCATAGCCCCGGATACCGGCATGATGGCGTACAGGTACACCAGCGGTATTTTGAGAATAATGGTTTTCTGGCTGGTGAACACCTGAAGCTCGGCCATTTTCCACCCGTAGTAGATCAGAATCCCCGAAAAAATAACCAGGCAGATATTGGCAAAGAAAGTCAGCGGCCTTTTGAGTTTCGGAAAAATCTGAACCGCGGCGTCCACTTTGATCATGGACCGGTTTCTCACGGCCACGCAACAACCGATAAAGGTGGTATAGATAATCACTTCCCGGACCAGTTCCTCGGACCATGCAAGAGAATAGTTAAAACCGTACCGTAAAACCACATTGATAAAAAGAGAAACCAGTGCCGCCATCACGGTCAAAAAAAGCGTCCATTCCTCTACAAATGATAGAAATCGATCAACGCAGTTCAGAATTTTTCTCACCATACAAACTCCGGGTTGAGATCAACATCGAAAAAAAGGAACCTTTGACCGGGAATACTGAAAAGGTTCCTTTTTTTGTTTTGCTGCATATTGCGCATTTCCGGCTCAACTTTTCCGTGGGGGAGACTATACACGATTTTACTATCGAATCAAGACAAATTATTGCCTGTAATTCATATACTCCTGTACGGTTTTCAGATAATTGTCGAATTCGTACTCGTCAGACGGATAAGTCCGATTGATCTCGGCGGTATATTTATCGTGAACCGCATCCGCTTTTTTCTTGAGGGTTTCCATATCCTCATCCGGCAGATTAATGAATTCAACACCGTTTTCCTCGGCAGCGGCGATCTGGTCTTT
>CAYFVA010000263.1:0-3611 GCA_964346265.1 uncultured Desulfobacterales bacterium | reverse complement strand
CTCGATGGGCGTTCCCGAAGAGACCCTTGAGAAAAAGGACGCCGGGACCCCCGGCGAAGTTCTTACCGCGGAAGTATCAGGGGACACGCTGACCATGGGCCACAAACTCAAAATCATGGAGCTGGCCATGGGGGATCCGGCGGTTACCACCTGGCATGACGACACCCTGCTTGAAAAAAAGTACCGGCAGATCCGGGACCTGGTGCTGGAAGATTGTGCCGGGGATACCGGTGAATCCGAACCGGAATAAAGGGGGCATGATGGATACAGCAACAGCGACCGTGAACAAATCCCCGGCGTGTGGCCAGGCCGAAGTAACATACAAACGGGCCAGGGTGATCCTGATCTCCGGGCCGGGGCCGGGCAAGTCCTGCATGGGCCGGATACTGGAGGACCACTACAAGGAACAGGGGTGCCGCTGCAAGCGATTCGTGTGCGGCAGTAAAGACCGGCTGGTGGAAATTGTGGAAAACTCCCGCAATAAGAACCTCGATGATTTCGTGATCGTGGAGACCAATCTTCTGGTCCTGGACAGGGTGAGCACCCTTGACGGGATCCGGCAGCACATCATCGTGGACGGATCCGTTTAATCCGGTCCGGATGAAATGTAAGGAGGCAAGGAAATGACACAGGACGAATACAAGCCTGCATCCTGGAGAGGGACCCTGCCGAAGGACCCTGAAACAGGGGAGATCAAAATCAGTTTCAACCTCCCGGACGGGCGAATAATCCGCATGAAACTGGATGAAGAGAATGCAAAACGATTCAATGAATCCATGCACGAGTATCTTTATCCCAAATTTGCGGAGTTTCTTAAAAATATAAAAGGCCTGGCCGGTGAACGCAGGCTGTTTCAGGAAAGAACAATTGAATAGAATCCACGCATACACGGGCAGCCACGGCACCGGCAAATCCACTGCGGTGGCGGACCGGACCGGACGGCTCAAACGGCTTTATCCGGGCAAATCCATTCATCCGGTCATGGACCAGGAGGCGTTCTGCGATCTGCCCATAAACGGGGAGACCTCGCCGGAATCCCAGATGTGGATCTTCACCCGGATCCTCAACCACGAGCTTTATCTGTTGAACCGATTCGACATCATCGTCACCGACCGGACCGTGGTGGACGCGGCAGCGTATACGTTCGCCGCCGGTTACGAGTCCCTTGCATCGGACATGCTGTCAGTGGCGGCCCACCATATGCACAAATACGAACGGATCACGTTCCGCCGGATCCTCACGAACGAGTTTTGCCATTCGGACGGGATCCGGGAGACCGGAGACAAAAAATTCCGGCAGCAGGTGGAGGACGTGCTGTTGGATATGTACATCAGCCTGGTGGAACAAGGGGCGATTCACCCGGATGTGGTGGTTTATGAATAACCGCTTTCCTCCTGATATAAAAATGCCTGCCGGAGCTGGCCTTTGGTGAATCCGGCATACCAAACCATCAACGCGGAAACCGATAAAGGGGCGGGCCTGTCCCGCCCCGAAAGGAGGCTTTCATGTCCCCTGTGAGTAAAGGAAGAATCATCGGGTACAATTCGAATGCGGTGTTTGTAGAAACGTGCGGCGGTGAAGGCCTCGTTTTCCACAGGCGGTCCGGCAAGCGGACCTGCGGCAACAATTTGAACAATCAACCGCGCCTTGCCCCGGGGCGCGATCAATACCGGGGCTATACAACCTCCTTCTTGAAAAACGCCCGCCCGGAGCTGGCTTATGCGAATCCGGGCTCTTTTAACGATCTGATGCAGGCGCTGTCCGGCCTCATGGAGGCGGTGGCGGTTGTCCTGGACGAACAGGAAAGCCGGGAGGAACAAAAGCGGGCTGCGGACCGGATCCGCGACCTGGACAATGCGTACCGCCGGACGGTGGAGTCCCTTGAATCCATCCGGGCCGAAGGCGTGACCTGAAAGAAAGGAGGCGGAAATGTCACTTGAAAAGACCGACAAAGACAAACTCAAAAACGTTTTATCCGGTGCCGGGGAATTGGCCGGGGCCGCCCTGATCCTCTTTATGTTCTGGGTGGTGATGCTGTTCTGCCATGCCATGGAGTGGTCATGAATATGAGAAATCCTTGCAAGGCATGCACGTATGCCCATATGGACAAAAACAATCCCACATGCAGGGATTGCAACGACCGCGTTTCCTATGTCCGCCACATCCAGAATCCGCACCATGAAGCGGCGGACCCTCCCCGGAAAGAGCAGATTCAGGCGGCCCCCGCGGCAAAGCGTGAAGAACCGAAGGCCGTGTCCAAAGGAGCTCCGAAAGAAAGCACCGGCCACAGGACGGAGGAAAAGTTCTGCCCCAAGTGCAGGACCGCCAAGAGCGTCAAGCCGGGGGAGGAAGAATTCTACAAGAATCGATCCAGGCCGGACGGGTTCTCCGACTGGTGCAAGGTCTGCCACAAGGAGTCCATGAACAAAAAGAAAACCAGGCAACCGGCGGCAAAGAAAAAGACCGCCGGATCCGCTGCCAAAGCGAAACCCACGGCAGCCTCGAAGAAAGAGAGCAGCTCTGCAAAATCTTCCGATCAACGACCGGCCACGGCCAAAACAACAGCCGGTACCGGCAAAAACACAGACCAATCTTCCGACCGGAAAACAGACACCGGTACCGGACACAACACCGCCTCCACAATCTCCATGAAAACCTGCACAGGATGCGAAGACCAAAAACCTGCCGACCTCAAACACTTCAACCGAAGCACCCGGTCCTCTGACGAACTGGACAGCCTGTGCAAGGAATGCCGGAACCTCAAGAAGCGCCAGGTCAGACAGATGAACAAGTTCACCCTGTCCATCGATCTGTCCGGCCACCCGGACGTGTATGACCGCATCAAACGGATCGCGGAACAGGAGGAACGCACCATGGAGGCCCAGGTCCGGTACTGGCTGAAGACTGAGAACTTTCAAGCAGAGCAGGTTTTGTAATCAAGTTGAAATGAAGAAAGGGGCAAAGAATGGGTAAGTACATGGAAATGATCTATATAGACTCGCAGGACAATGCCAGGCTGACCGGTGTGGGGGCCGAATTCAAAACGGATGACGAAACCGTGCGTGCATTTGAATCGGTACGCTCCCGGAATACGGACATATCCGAAGCCGATTTTTTGCTTGATCTGCATGAGGATAACGGTGACCTGGTTGATTCCATCCCAATCTCAAAAGAAACTTTCACCAGCGTTTCCGGAGAGCCGTTCCTGGGAGAACAACACTATATCGATCATGATAAGCGAATGAATGGACAGGTGATATCCTGAAGAAAGGAGCATAGCATAAGTATGGAGCGTTTAGCATACAAAGAAGACTGCGAGATAATAAGAAACCGCGAAGTAGCGGATATTCCTTTTAATGACAGGGCGGTCTTGATGGATTGTGATGGCGAAGTTGTTTTCGATGTAGACAATTCATGGACGGACGAGCAGGTATGGGAGGCTTTACGGCTGATGGATGTAGCTTTCGGCAAAGGCGTGGATGTCGGCAAAAGTTCCAAAGCCTGCGAAATCAGAAGAGCGCTGGATTTGTAAATGACAGAGTTGCACAAAGATCGCTCCCCCGCTCCCCCTTTTCCCGTGCCCCGAACAAAGGTTCAACACCCCCGGGGGC
>CAYFVA010000262.1:0-3622 GCA_964346265.1 uncultured Desulfobacterales bacterium | reverse complement strand
TTTCCGTTGGTACCGGTGACTGCCACAACCGGTTCACTGATGTATCCTTCGATCACGTCCAGTTCTCCGGTGATTTTCACTCCTTTGGACCGGGCGGCCGCGATTGCCGGTATATCCAGGGGAACCCCCGGGCTTGCGACGATCATGGAGGCGTTTTTAAACATGGCGGCATCATGGGGCCCGAGACTGGTTTGAATGCCTGAGGACGACAGTTTCTGCGCCTCCCGCGTTCTGGTGACATCACTGTCCGTCACCACCACCTCTTTGCCGCACTTTTGAAAAAAGCGCGCAATGGTGTTTCCGACAATTCCCATTCCCACCACGAGAATGTATGTGTTTGTCTCTTTGTCCGCCATTGCTTGCTTCTACCTTATCTTCAAGGTTGAAAGGGAAATCAGGGCCAGCGTGATGGCGATGATCCAGAACCGCACGATCACCTTTGGCTCGGCCCAGCCCTTGAGTTCAAAATGATGGTGAAGCGGCGCCATCCGGAATATCCGCTTTCCTTTGGTCAGTTTAAAGTATCCCACCTGCAGTATCACAGAGACTGCTTCTATAACGAAGAGGCCGCCCACTATGATCAGCAGGATTTCCTGTTTGGTGATCACTGCCACGGTACCGAGGATCGCTCCCAACGGGATCGATCCTGAATCGCCCATGAAAACCTGGGCGGGATGGGTGTTGAACCACAAAAATCCCAGGCCCGCACCTGCAATAGTGCCGCAGATCACGGCCATCTCCCCGCATGAGGCGATGTGTTTGACGTGCAGATAGGAGGCGATTTCTGAATGGCCTGCCACGTACCCGAAAAACATGTATGCCACGGCTGCGATGATGATGGGGCCGATGGCGAGCCCGTCCAGTCCGTCCGTGAGATTCACCGCGTTGGAAGTACCCACGATGACCACGGCCGCAAACGGGATATACCAGAGTCCCAGATCCGGGGTGATGTTTTTCACAAACGGAATGGTCAAATGTGTGTTGAAATCCGGGCACAGGTATATGAGCCAGCTGATCACAAGGGCAAACAGAACCTGAAGCAGGAGCTTGCCCCGTGCCGAAAGGCCCATGTTGTGTTTTTTCACCTGCATCAGATAGTCGTCTACAATGCCGATACTCCCGAACAGGAACAACGAGAGCAGCATGATGCCAACGTAATGGTTGGCCGGATTGGACCAGAGCAGGGTGGAAAACGCGATGGAAAAGAGGATGAGAATTCCGCCCATGGTGGGCGTTCCCTTCTTTCCAAGATGCGTCTGCGGCCCGTCATCCTGTATGTGCTGCCCGATCTGCATCTTTTTAAGCTGCCGGATCACCCATGGGCCCAGGATAAGACAGATCAGAAATGCCGTAAGACTCCCGTAGATGGTCCTAAAGGTAATGTAGCGGAAAATATTGAAAAAGGATATTTCCGCATGCAGCGGATATAGCAGATGATACAGCATGTCAGTTTCCTGATTCCTCTTTTACGGAAAGAGTTTGTATGATCTCGATCACCTCTTCCATTTTCATCGAGCGGGACCCCTTTACCAGAACCCACGTCGGTTGTTTTTCTGCTGCCTTAAGAACAGCCTTTCCGATATCCTCTTTTGTCCCGATCAACGTGTTCGTGGATAAAAATCCGCCCTTTTCAGCACCCTTTACCATATCGCCGGCAAGGTCACCATGGCAGAAGAGCTTTGATATTCCGGTTTCGGCTGCGAACCGTCCGAGCTCTTCATGAAAACTTGCCGCTTTGTCCCCGAGCTCGAACATGTCTCCGAGAACCGCAATGCTTTTTCCCCGGCCTGCAAGGGTTTTCAAGGTCTTAATGGCGGCTTTCATGGATGCCGGGTTGGCGTTGTACGTATCGTCGATAATGGTAATGCCGCCTTCCATTCTGCTCACGTTCATCCGCCCCTCTACCGGAGTGAACGCTTCGAGTCCGGCTTTGATGGTCTCAGGATTGATTCCTGCAGCCCGGGAAGCCGCACAGGCGGCAAGGGCGTTGTCAATCATAAAGGAGGCCGGGCTTTTGAGCCGCACATCCATCGTTTCATCCAAAGAAAGCCTGACTGTAAAGGCAAGGCCGTCGTTTTCAATTTTTTCCGATTCTGCTGTGATCCCGTAAGGCCCGCTTCCTTTCCCAAAGTACACGATTTTCCCGATGGCAGGGTTCTCCTGTGCTCGTGCCGTCATAATCTCCACCCTCGGATCAAAAGCAGGCAGAACCGCAGTGCCGTTCGTGTTCATCCGGCTGAAGATTTCAGACTTGGCCCGGGCAACCCCGTCCACATCCCTGACTCCTTCGAGATGTGCGCCCGAGGTATTGGTGATAATGGCGATATCCGGCACTGCAATGTTTGAAAGCCTTTCAATCTCTCCGAAATGGTTCATGCCCATCTCCACAACCGCCCATTCATGGTGTTTGGAAAGCGGTAAAAGTGTCAGGGGAAGACCGATTTCATTGTTCATGTTGCCCCGGGTGCAGAGGGCTTTGTATTCAAGGTTGAATATGCCGGCAAGCATTTTTCTCGTGGAGGTTTTTCCGTTGGACCCTGTAACCGCGACCACTTTTACCCCGGATCTCCTCCTTTGGTGCCGGGCAAGTTTGCCCAGGGCCTTCACGGTATTCTCCACGGCAAAAACTGCGGCCTTGTGTTGCCGGATCAGTCCGGCCGTATCCGAAGATATGGATGCGGCGAATGTTTTGTTCACCACAAATCCTCTGACCCCTTTTTCCAAAAGATCGGGAATAAAAGAGTGGCCGTTGAAATTTTCTCCTTCAAGCGCCACAAAAAGGCCGTTTGTATCAATACTCCTCGAATCCGTTTCCACGGTGTGAAATATGGGGTTCTCTGTTTGAGCAGGATCAGCATTCACACCGAGGGCGGTCTGTATGTCGGATATGGTGAATTTAATCGGCTCCATCCGCCACCTTCCCGGCATCTTCCGCCATTGTTTCAAGTGCCTGTTTCAAAATCCGTCGGTCGTCAAAGTCGATTCTGCCGCTTTTGATAATCTGGTAGGTTTCATGCCCTTTGCCTGCGGCCACAATCGTATCCTTTTCTTTGGAGATCCGAACGGCAAGTTTCAGTGCCTTTTCCCGGTCCGGCTCCACAATCACGTTTTCTCTCTTTATGGAATTGTCGATGCCGGGCAGAATATCCTGGATGATTTTTTTCGGGTCTTCGCCTCGCGGATTGTCTGATGTGACAATCACGATATCGCTGTGCCTTGAGGCTGCTTTTCCCATCAACGGCCTTTTGGACGGATCCCGGTCTCCGCCGCAGCCGAAGACGGTGATCAGGCGGTTTTCGGCCCTGTTTGCCAGGGTTTCCAGGATCGATTTCAATGCTTCCGGGGTGTGGGCATAGTCCACGAACACGAACCGGTCCTGTGAGTTGTCGATCCGTTCGAGCCTTCCGGGGATGGCGGTGCAGGCCTCTATGCCTTTTTTAACGGCTTCAGGGGAGATTCCTGCGGCATGGGCCGCACCTGCGGCACTGAGGATATTTTCAATGTTGAACCTTCCCGTAAGAGGAGAGGTGACCCGGATGCTGTTCCCATCCATGACCAGAGTGGCGGCAATGCCGGAAATATCGTCCGTGATGTCTTTGCAGGAAATGTCGGCATGGCTGTC
>CAYFVA010000261.1:0-3625 GCA_964346265.1 uncultured Desulfobacterales bacterium | reverse complement strand
GAGCAACTGACTCTTAATCAGTAGGTCCGGGGTTCGACCCCCTGACGGCCCACCACTAAACATCAAGGCTGATAAGCTTTTTCGCTTATCAGCCTTTTTTGTTTTTATGTACCACGCATTGCGGCGGACAAACCGGGACAGGCCGGTTTGTCCGCCGGACTTTTCCGGATATAACAGGCATGATGCACAGCATCACAACAAACCAGGAAACTTGAACGCGCAAGCTTCCTGTTTCCAGTTTCAAGTCTCAAGTTTCTTATGAAGACAGATAAAGAACGGGATGGTGTTTTGTCTTTGGTGTAACCGGCACGGTGGAAGAACCCCGCCCTGGAGCCGTTGTTAGCAGCATCCGCCCCGTCCGGGGCTCATGCCGGTTTTATGGTTGTCGATCCCGCAGCCGAACTCTTTCTGAAGGCTTGCCATATGATTCAGGGGTTTCTGCCGGAGTCTGGAAGGAATCTCCACAAGCTGCACTCTACTCGGAAGGGTGAAGCAAATACAGTACGATCGATCCTCCGGCGGCGAGGTTTTGCCTTTCTTTCAAAAGAGAAGAGGATTGGACAAGGGCCTCCAACCCGTTTGATGACATAAACTGTCTGTAGTTTCTGAAATGCCTTCTGCCTGCCGCGGTTTCGGCGATGATGATCAACAGCCTGGCGAACCACCCCCTCAAAGTGCCCGGGCGTTCGGCGTTAAAGTCAATGAGCAGAATCCGGCCGCCCGGCCGTGTCACGCGCTTCATTTCAAGGAGAGTTGCCTCTCTTGTGGATGGATTCATTTCATGTAATACAAACATGCAAAGGACCATATCGAATGTGCTGTTCTCAAACGGCATTCCGGCTGCGGTATGAATTCGGAGATCCGCCTCCATTTCCGGGCGTTTCCCTGCAATCGCCAGCATGGAAGGGGAAGTATCCAGGCCGTATAACCGGCATCCATATTGCCGGTACATCTCCAGATGGGCACCGGTGCCGCAGCCCACATCCAGCACTTTCATCCCCGGCTTCGGCGGAAACATCCTGATCCCGGACCGCCGGACTCCCCGGAGAGCCGGACCGAGAAGCGTGTCATAGATACGCGCAGCCAGTTTGTACTCGTCCTTTGAAGAATAGGATATATCCTGCATAATTGAATTTTCCTCAGGGTGTTTTCCAAAGGATCCGGTATGGAACAAAACAGAAGCCGCCTCGCTGATCCCTGTTGGTATCAACACCCCTTCTTCACGGGATCCGGTTTCATAAAAGTAGAATTATAGTAGCAGCACTTGGGTTTTTCAAGAAATTTCACTTTACTTCCTTGATGATTGTATGTTTTTCTGATATCAGGTACTGCTTCACAACAACAGGCAAATTACTGGAGAAGTTCTGAATTTGAGTATCCTGACGATCCGTTCATCCAAATTGTTCCGCCCGGCATTGAAAAGCTTTTGGGTCTTTGTCGTATTTCTGATGATTTCCCAGCCCTTTCCTGTTTATTCAAAAGACGATCCTGTCGGGTCTCGGTCGGCTGATTCCTTGACTGCAAGCGAAAACGACAAATCCAGAGAGGTCAAGGTGGCGGTGTTAAACAACTTCCCCCCATTTTCCTTTAAAATCAGGGGAAAAATAATGGGATTTACGATAGACTACCTGAGGCTGCTGGCAAAAAAAACCGGTATCGAATTCGTGATGACCCCTGGTACATGGAAAGATAACCTCAGAAAATTCAAACAGCATAAAATTGATGTGATCACAGCCATTTCTTATACACAAGAGCGGACATCGTTCACCAACTATACGACCCCGTATTATCTTATACCCACAGTCGTTTATACTTCGGATAAAAATTTTGATTACAATGGTGTTGCCGATCTTGAACAAAAAACCGTCGGCATAGAAGCGGATGTGTTTTACAAAAAATACCTCCAGGAATATCCTGAAATCAATATCCGGGAAATCGAGGATACCAACAAGCTTCTAAGAAAACTTTCTTTCGGAGAACTTGATGCCGTGATCACGAATATCAACATCGGCAACTACATGATCAAAAAACATATGCTCAACAATGTGAAACTTGCCGGACGCATTGATATTCCGCAAATTGAGGATGAAGACCTCCGGTTTGGTATCAACAAGGAAAAACCCCGGCTCCATTCCATTATTCAAAACGGCATCAACCGTATTACACCGAATGAATACAAAGCTTTGCAGGACAGATGGGTGGGATTTTCTCCGGATGAAATAAGAACTGTATTGATGCCCGGAGACCAGAAACTCATCGATTCATACAATGAAAAATACGGTGGAATACGAATCAGCTCCCAATGCAGCTGGCGGCCCATTGACTTTTTAAATGAACAAAAGAACCACAAGGGCATTGCGGCATCAATCTTCAAGAAGATTTCCGATCAACACGACATCCCGTTTATTCTGCACAAAACCGATTCGTTCGAATCCGCCATCGAGGAACTCACCCGGGGAAATTGTGATTTGCTCCCGGCCGTAGTACCGAGCCCGGAACTGAGGGAAAAAATGTCGTTTACCAAACCGTATCTCTCTTTATCCATGGTTCTTGCCACCAAAACCAATGAATTTTTTGTGGGCAGTCTGAACGATATTTCGGGGAAAAAAATCGGTATGATGAATCAGGGCGAGATGAAAGAAATCTTTACCAAGAAATATCCACATCTTACCTTTGAACCTGTTGATTCGGTAAAAAAAGGACTTGAAAAGGTTCGCTCAGGGGAAAATTTCGGATTTATCGGCACCATCCCCACCATTGCAGACACCGTTCAAAACGACAATTTTTACAATATCAAAATATCCGGCAAACTGGATGAGAACCTTCTTATAAGTGCGGCGGTCCGGTCGGGAGACAGAAAGCTTTTGAACCTGATGAACAATCTTCTGGGAAGTATCAGCATGGAACAAAAAAAGACCGCAGTAAACCGCTGGATTTCCTTGAGTCTTGAGGAAAAAATCGACTACCGGATTGTCTGGCGCATTGCGGGAGGGGTTTTCATTCTTGCGGTCATCGCGGCCATATGGCTGAAAAAGGTTCATTCACTGAACAGCAGAATTTCAGAGGCGAATCAGCTTCTCGAAGAGAAGAACAAAGAGCTGGAACGCGTCTCTGTAACAGATCACCTGACCGGGCTTTTCAACAGAAGCAAAGCCGATCAGGAGCTTTTTCTCGAACTTGAAAAATCAAATCGCTACGGAGAAAACTTTTCCATTATAATACTGGATGTGGATCATTTTAAATCCATTAACGACGAATTCGGCCATCAATCCGGTGACCTGGTTTTAGAAGAACTGTCAGAAACTTTGAAACAACGGCTCAGAGCAACGGATATTGCCGCACGCTGGGGAGGGGAAGAGTTCCTTATCATCTGCCCCCAAACGGATCGGAAAGGAGCCCTGCAATTGGCGGAAAATATCAGGCATACCATTGAAAACCACACATCATGCATTGATCAAGCATTGACCATCAGTTGCGGTGTTGCCGAGCACCACGCCGGGGAATCCATCCAAAATCTCATCCGGAAAGCGGATGAAAACCTGTACAAAGCCAAAAACTCAGGAAGAAATCAAGTCATCTGATTTTTTTGACAAGTGCTAAGAATCAAATAAGGTAACGCTTACCC
>CAYFVA010000260.1:0-3627 GCA_964346265.1 uncultured Desulfobacterales bacterium | reverse complement strand
TTTATGCAACTGTTTACACTGAAATCGGAGTTTGCCCCCACAGGGGATCAGCCCGGTGCCATCGATTACCTGTCCGAAGGGGTGCTGGAGGGCGATCCCCACCAGGTGCTGCTCGGGGTTACCGGATCCGGCAAAACCTTTACCATGGCCAACATCATCGAGCGGGTGGAAAAACCCACGCTGATCATCGCCCCCAACAAGACTCTTGCCGCCCAGCTCTACAACGAGTTCAGGGAACTCTTTCCCCAAAACCGGGTGGAGTATTTTGTCAGTTACTACGACTATTACCAGCCGGAAGCGTATATTCCCTCCAGTGACACGTATATCCAGAAGGACGCCTCCATCAACGATATGATCGACCGGATGCGCCATTCCGCCACACGGGCGGTGCTGTCCAGGAAAGACGTGATCGTGGTGGCAAGTGTTTCCTGCATATACGGACTCGGAGCGCCGGAAGACTACTTGGGGCTGCGGGTTCATCTGGAGACGGACATGGACATGTCCCGGGAAAAGCTGCTGAAAGATTTGGTCAATATCCAGTACACCCGGAACGACACGGATTTTCACCGGGGGACCTTCCGGGTCCGTGGAGACCGGGTGGAGATTTTCCCGGTGTACGAGGAGGAACTGGGTCTGCGGGTGGATTTTTTCGGGGACACCATCGAGGAGATTTCCGAGATCGATCCCCTGAAAGGCGAAGTGGTCAACCGGATCCGGGAGACGGCCGTGTTCCCCGCTTCCCACTACGTCACCATGCAGCAGACCCGGGAGCGGGCCATGGAAGCCATCAAGGAGGAGCTCAAGCAGCGGCTCGAATTCCTTCGTTCCGAAAACCGGCTGGTGGAGGCCCAGCGCCTTGAGGAGCGGACCGAGTACGACCTGGAGATGATCAACGAGATCGGGTACTGCAACGGAATCGAGAACTATTCGAGACATCTCACCGGCAGAAAACCGGGAGAGCCGCCCCCGACCCTGTTCGACTATTTTCCGGACGATATGATGCTGTTTTTCGATGAAAGCCATATCTCTGTATCCCAGCTTTCAGCCATGTACAAGGCGGACCGGTCCAGGAAAGAATCCCTTGTGGACTTCGGGTTCCGGCTGCCGTCGGCCGTGGACAACCGGCCGCTGACTTTTGACGAGTTCACAGGCAAGGTTACCCGGGTCATCTATGTGTCCGCCACCCCGGCGGACTACGAGATTGAAAAGGCAAAGGGCCGTGTGGCGGAATTGATCGTCCGGCCCACCGGGCTTCTGGACCCGGAAGTGGAGATCCGGCCTGCCGAAACCCAGGTGGACGACCTGTACGAGGAGATCGTCAAGCGGGTCGAGGCGGGTGAGCGGGTCCTGGTGACCACGCTGACCAAACGGATGGCCGAAGATCTCACTGACTATTTTTTCGATCTCGGCATCAAGGTCAAGTACCTGCACTCGGACATCGGCACGGTGGAGCGGATCGATATCATCCGGGATCTGAGAAAGGGGGTCTTTGATGTACTGGTCGGGATCAACCTTTTGCGGGAAGGGCTCGATATTCCGGAAGTGTCCCTTGTGGCGATTCTGGATGCGGACAAGGAGGGATTTCTGCGGTCCTACCGGTCATTTATTCAGACCTTCGGCCGGGCGGCGAGAAACGAGTTCGGCAAGGTGATCATGTATGCGGATAAAGAGACCGGTTCCATGAAACGGGCACTCGAGGAGACGAACCGGCGCAGGAAAATCCAGAGGGCGTACAACAAGAAGCACGATATTACCCCGTCCACCATCCGCAAGGCCATTGCCGCGTTCGACTACACCATGGCGGATCAGGCCGGAAAGGAAGAGTTCAAGGTGGCAGAGGACGTAAAGGCGTACACAGGCGAGGAAAAGGATTTTACGAGCATGATCAGGGAACTCGAGGCGGATATGAAAAAAGCGTCCGAGGCCCTCGAGTTTGAAAAAGCCGCCCGGATCCGGGACCGGATCCGTGAACTCAACCGGCTGAACAAAATGTAAGGTCATGGCTTTGGAACACCTGACGGAAAAATACAGAGAGGCGCCCACCAGCCCCGGGGTCTACCTGATGAAGGACCGGAACGGCTCGATCATCTACGTGGGCAAGGCCATGAACCTCAAAAAACGCCTGGCCTCGTACTTCGTGAACGACCGGCACGATCCCAAGACCGCCATTCTGCTGAAAAAGGTCCGGGATTTCGATACCATCGTGACCTCGTCGGACCACGAGGCGTATATCCTCGAATCCAACCTGATCAAGGAGCACGAGCCCAGGTACAACGTGATCCTCAAGGACGGTAAGAACTACCCGTACCTCAGGATCGACACCAACGAGGATTTCCCGGCCATCCAGGTGGTGCGGAAGGTCAAAAAGGACGGGGCGCTGTACTTCGGGCCGTACTCTTCCGCCGGCAGCGTCCGGAAGACCCTCAAGCAGATTCATCGGATTTTTAAACTTCGAAAGTGCAAAAAAAGCCAGTTCAAAAACCGGTCCCGGCCGTGCCTCAACTATCAGATCAAGGCCTGTCTCGGCGTTTGCTGCAATGATGTGTCCAAAGCGGAATACGACCGGGTGATCAAGGATGTGTCCCTGTTTCTCAAGGGGCGGACCGGGGAGATCACCAGGCGGCTGAAAAAGGATATGCAGAAAGAGGCGGAACAAGAGAATTTTGAAAAGGCCGCCGAGATCAGGGACAATCTTCGGGCCGTGGAAAAAACCCTGGAGCGGCAGTACGTGATCAGTTACGATCTCATGGACCGGGATGCGGCCGCCTGCGCCGCGGACCAGTCCAGGGCCGTGGTCACGGTCTTTCAGGTGAGGGGCGGATATCTGGTGGACACAGCCTCCTTTGCGTTTGATGTGGCCGGAGACACCCCGTCCGAGGTCCTGTCCGCGTTCGTGGCCCAGTATTACGAAAAGACTTCTTTCGTGCCCAAGGAGATCCTGCTCTCCCATTCCATTGAAAACCCGGACATGGCCGAACAGGTGCTGGCCGGCAAAAAAGGACAAAAGGTGACCGTTGCCGTGCCGTCAAGGGGCGAGAAAAAGCGTTTGGTGGAAATGGCGGCGGACAATGCACAAGAGCGCCTGGAAAAGCTTGTATCTGCCCGGGCGGAAATGGAGTCCGTGCTGCTGGGGCTCAAAAATCTCATTGGTATGGAAGCGTATCCCGGACGGATCGAGTGTTTTGACAACTCCAATACCGGGGGGCAGAACCCGGTTTCCGCCATGGTTGTGTTCCGAAACGGGACGGCGGAAAAGGATTCGTACAGAAAATACATCATCCGGCAGCCGGACGGGACGGATGACTACGCCTGCATGAAAGAGGTGCTGGAAAGACGGTTCGCCGAAACCACCAAAGACAGGGAGTTCCCCGATCTCCTGCTGGTGGACGGGGGAAAGGGGCAGCTCGGGATCGCCGAACGCGTACTGGAGGAGCTCGGCCTTTCCGGCAGGTTCTCCATTGCCGGGATCGCAAAGAAGGATGAGGAAAAAGGGGAGAAACAGGACAAGATCTACATCCCGGGCCGGTCCAACCCGTTGAACACGGCACGGGCGGAAAAGGCACTGCATCTTCTTGAACAACTGAGGGACGAAGCCCACAGGAGCGCCGTCACCTTCCAGCGCAAGCG
>CAYFVA010000259.1:0-3666 GCA_964346265.1 uncultured Desulfobacterales bacterium | reverse complement strand
CCCTTGATCATGATGGTCGTGAATGCCGAAAGGCGGATTCAACAGATCAATGGATTTGCGGAACAATTTGCAAACAGGGATGCAGAGGAGATGCTCGGTTTGCGCGGCGGCGAAGCGCTGCGCTGCCTGCATGTGCTGGATGACCCCCGGGGCTGCGGATTCGGGGAACTTTGCCGGCAGTGTGTCATCCGGAATACGGTGCTTGATACTTTGGAAACCGGCAAAACGCATATGCAGGTCGAAACGCCCTACTATTTCAAGGGGCTGGACAACGAAACCCGGGAATTTGAATTCCTCATGTCCACGGCGCCCATTGAGATAAAGGGAGAGCAGATGGTTTTGGTGACCCTGCAGGATATCACCGACAGCAAACAGGCCGAGCAGGAAAAAGAAAAACTCCAGGCTCAGCTGCTGCAGGCGCAGAAAATGGAGTCCGTGGGCCGTCTGGCCGGCGGCGTGGCCCACGATTTCAACAACATGCTCGGCGTGGTTCTGGGACACACGGAGATGGCTCTGGAGAATGTGGACCCGAAAGATCCGCTTTTTACCGATTTGCAGGAAGTGCGTAAGACCGCAGAGCGATCAGCGAATCTGACCCGGCAGCTGTTGACGTTTGCCCGCAAGCAGACCATTGAACCCAGGGTCATCGATCTGAACGAGACCGTGGAGGGGATGCTCAAGATGCTGGGCCGGCTCATCGGAGAAGACATTGATCTGTCCTGGGTGCCGGGAAAAAACATCGCGCCGGTCAAGATGGACCCCTCCCAGATCGACCAGATTCTGGCCAATCTGTGCGTCAATGCCAGGGATGCTATTGCGGATGTGGGCAAGGTCACCATAGAGACGGGCTTGGCCGCATTTGACCAGGCCTATTGCGACGTTCACGCAGGGTTTGTGCCGGGTGAGTATGTGATGCTGGCAGTCAGCGACAACGGCTGCGGCATGGACCAGGAGACCGTCAGACATCTGTTCGAGCCGTTCTTCACCACCAAAGAGCAGGGCAAAGGTACCGGCCTGGGCCTGGCCTCGGTGTACGGCGCAGTCAAACAGAATCACGGCTTTATCAACATCTACAGTGAGCCGGACCAGGGCACAACCGTTAAGATCTATCTGCCGCAGCACCAGGCGGCAGAGAAGCCGGTTCAGGCGGAGAAGGCAACCGCAGAGCCGACGGAAAGCGGAACCGAGACCATCCTGCTGGTGGAGGACGATCCTTCCATCCTGCGCATGGCAACGATGATGCTCGAAAGACATGGGTATGACGTAATCGTGGCCGAAAGTCCGGGTGACGCCGTCAGCCTGGCCCATGAGCACAACGGCGCCATCGACCTGCTCATGACCGACGTCGTAATGCCGGAGATGAACGGCCGTGATCTTGCAAAAAGCCTGAAGGATTATTATCCGACGCTCAAGGTTTTGTTCATGTCCGGCTATACCTCCAACGTCATCGCCCATCACGGCGTGCTGGACGATGGGGTGTATTTCATCCAGAAACCCTTTTCATTACAGGATTTAGGGGCGAAGCTCCGTGATGCCCTTGAAGACGAAAATGGTGATTGACGCTTATCCAAGCCTGCGGCTGTTGCCTCGTTTGCCGGGGGCCGGGCAGGAGCGAGGATTATGAGTACCCGCGTCAAGGGAAAGACAATTCGGGTGGTTTTCAGCTTGACCGGTGAGTAGAAGCTTGAAAATGTCAAGCGGCGGCAGCGGTAAAGTCCCCGGAAAAAGAAATTTATCAATTGGAAGGATTGTCTCATGAAAAAGTGTTTCATTGTTTTGGGTGCGGCCCTGGTTCTTTTTGCATGGTTCCCCGGTCAAGCTTGTGCGGAAAGGTCGTGGTGGGATAAAGGGGCTGATATTTTAAAGAATATGAGTGCGGGCGGCAAAGGGGAAATCTCAAAAGAACCGAGCTACGAGGAGATCGCAAAAGCGTTTAAACAGGCGCTTCGTATCGGATCTGAAAATGTGGTAAACCGGCTGGGCGCAGTGGGCGGTTTCAATGCCGACCCGTCAGTTCATATCCCTTTGCCGGAAAAATTGAATAAAGTCAAAACGATGTTGTCCAAGGTGGGGATGTCTCAACTGACTGATGACCTTGAATTAAAGTTGAACCGGGCGGCCGAGGCTGCCGCTCCAAAAGCCGGAAGTCTTTTCATGGAGGCAATAGGGGACATGACGTTTGAAGATGTGAAAACGATTTATAAAGGACCTGAAAATTCTGCAACTCAATATTTCCAGGGCAAAATGTCGCCGGCTTTAAAAAAAGAAATGCAGCCCGTAGTGGAAAACACCCTGTCCGAAGTAGGGGCGGTTAAAGCGTATGAAAAGGTTATCGGTGAATATAAAACTTTGCCGTTTGTGCCGGATGTCAAAGCGGATTTGACCGGACATGTGGTCCAAAAAGGAATGGAAGGGATCTTCCATTACCTTGCAAAAGAAGAGGCGAGTATTCGTAAAGATCCGGCAAAACAGACGACCACCCTGTTGAAAAAAGTTTTCGGCGCTGAATAGAAACATCCGTTGAAAGTGCGGACTATGGGGATACAGGCGTTGTTCAAGTGGACGGGGACACCTTGGCATGTCCGTTCACAGGTCCGGGCCGGTGATCCGGGCGGTTTCCGGCAAAAACGCATGAACAAAAAACAGGAGAAAACAAAATGACCTGCAAGCGTCTTGAAATTGCGGAATTCGGCGGTCCGGAAGTTCTCACGATTGTGGAGAAAGAGGTCCCGCCGGAGCCCGGAAAAGGGGAAGTCCGGGTCCGGGTTCTTACTGCGGGGGCCTCGTTTACCGACATCATGATCCGGAAAGGGAAATATCCCGAAGTAAAACAGAAACCCCCGTTTACCATCGGCTACGATATGGTCGGGGTGGTGGACAAGGCCGGAGAAGGAGTCGAGCATCTTCGGCCCGGCCGGATGGTGGCGGATCTGATGGTCATCGGGGCGTGTGCCGAATATGTATGTGTCCCTGCTGAACGACTGACACCGGTTCCGGACGGAGTGGACCCGGCCGAGGCTGTCAGCCTGGTTCTTTCCTATGTTACGGCGTATCAGATGCTGCATCGAATCGCCCGGGTGAAGCCGGGCGGGCGAATTCTGGTTCATGGGGCCGGCGGAGCCGTGGGAACGGCGATGATTCAGTTGTGCAGGCTGAACAATATCGAGGTGTATGGAACGGCTTCGACATCAAAACATGAACTGGTTGCAGGGTTGGGGGCAGTACCGATTGATTACCGGAACGAGGACTTTGTCGAACGGATCGGGGATCTTGCAGAAGGAGGGGTGGATGCCGTTTTTGACCCGATCGGCGGGGACAATCTGAAAAGGTCGTTTCGCATTCTGCGGCCCGGCGGCATGCTTGTGTGTTACGGGTTCTACAATTCCGTACTGGGAAAAGGCGGGAGCGTCCCGCTTGATTTTATGCGGCTCAAACTCTGGAATATCCTTCCCAATCAACGCTCCGCGACATTTTATTCGATCGGGGCCACGCGGAAAAAGCATCCGGAATGGTTTGCAGAAGATCTGACGCTTTTGTTTGATTTGCTGGAAACCGGAAAGATCCAACCGGTCATCGGCGGCAGATTCCGAATGACCGAAGCGGCAAAAGCATATGAGAGTATAGAAAACGGCCGGGTGAACGGAAAGATAGTCCTTGAACTCTCAT
>CAYFVA010000258.1:0-3674 GCA_964346265.1 uncultured Desulfobacterales bacterium | reverse complement strand
GGGGTATCGCACATGGAAGAGGGTTTGGCAAGCCTCAATTTTTTGTTGCATCTTTCTTGAAGCCGTTGATATAATTTATTGTATCAGCAGAAAACACACCGGATCCAATGTATGGAACTTTTATGTAAACTGGCAGAAGATCGGGATATACAGAGTGAGCAGGAGACGTATACCCAAGACGAAAAACAGTACCTGTGCCGGTTCTGTAACAGCATGATCACAACCGCTGCCGATCAGGCCAGTGTAAATGACAGCCACAGCCACATTTTCGCAAACCCACACGGATTTGTATTTGAAATCGGATGTTTCCGGAACGCAAAAGGATGTTTTTATTTCGGGGCCCCTTCGGAAGAATTTTCGTGGTTTGCCGGGTACGCCTGGCGGATCGCCGGTTGCCGAGTATGCAAAAACCATCTGGGCTGGTACTTTTCATCCGGAAACGATTCGTTTTTCGGCCTGATACTGGACCGGCTGGTATTTATGTAAAAAGCTTTTGACTTTGGCCGAATCTTTTATATAATGAATGAAGTATAAAACAACCCCAATTTCGATCTGATATTGATTCAATATTTTTTCTGCCCCTGAGCGAACCGGTTCCGTGTTTTTGAATGCGACACGGATCATTGTAAAAAACATAAAACAGGAGGTTATGATGAGCGGAAGCGTTTACAAGGTAATCGATCTGATCGGTACCAGTACGAATTCATGGGAAGAGGCCGCAAGCAATGCCATTGAAAAAGCAGGGAAATCCGTACGTGATCTTCGAATTGCCGAGGTGAAAAGATTCGATGTCAAAGTCGAGGACGGCAAGCCTCTGGTGTTTAGAACCAATCTTAGAGTTTCGTTCAAGTATCAGGATTGATGGTCCTTTTAGTAAACAGGACATGGAACCGGGGATTGCAGGAAGAGTAATCCCCGGATTCGGTAAAGGAGTTTTTATGGAGGTCGGCGAAAAACGTTACGTCAAGCGATCACCTGTGGATCGCAGGTCACCGGTTGACAGAAGAGTGATCAATCTGGGTGTCGAGCATCCCATGAAAGACCGGCGAAAAAACAGCAAAGACAGGAGACGCGGCTGGGAGGATCGGTCTCGATGGGAGCGTATCAGCAAGTGGAGCAGCGCCCCCGTGTCCCCTGAAAAACCGTAAAAGGTCAGGTTTCATTTTATTCCGGGCCGCCGGAAAAGTGCCGGATGCAGGTCGGAAGAGAGCGACAACTTCGGCGTATAGATCATACACCGCAGGAAGGAGCGAACGCAGGCAACACGCCAGGTGACACTTTGCCGGCGGCCCGGGGTAAATATTTATTTGAACTGTTCCGCTTTTCATGGTATTCAAGCATGTCAACTGAATTCACAAAACATGACTGAAAGGGCTTGAATATTATGAAAGTACTGGTGACGGGTGCGGCGGGGTTTATCGGATTCAGTCTCAGCCGGCGTCTTCTGGCGGAAGGGTACGGCGTTGTCGGCATTGACAGTCTTAATGAGTACTATGACGTCAATCTGAAAAAACATCGGCTTGAACTCCTTAAAAAGGAGTCGGGTTTTGAGTTCATACACGCCGGTATCGAGGACCGAAGCTCGATGCGGGAGGTGTTCCATTCCCACTCCTTTGACTATGTAATCAACCTGGCTGCCCAGGCCGGTGTGAGGTACAGCATAGAAAATCCTGATGCGTATGTGGATGCCAACCTGGTGGGGTTCGCCAATATCCTGGAAGGATGCCGCCACAGCGGTGTCAAGCATCTTGTCTTTGCGTCCAGCAGTTCCGTTTACGGCCTGAACACGGAAATGCCGTTTTCCGTGAGCCATAACGTGGATCATCCCATAAGTCTGTATGCGGCTTCGAAAAAGGCCAACGAACTCATGGCCCATACCTATTCCTATCTGTACGGCCTGCCCGCCACCGGTCTGCGGTTTTTTACCGTGTACGGTCCCTGGGGAAGACCGGACATGGCCCTTTTTCTGTTTACCGATGCGATGTTGAAGGACGAACCGATCCAGGTGTTCAACCATGGCGACATGCAGCGGGATTTCACCTATATTGACGACATCATCGAAGGAGTGTTCCGGGTGATGACCCGTGTGCCGGAACCGGATCCCAACTGGTCTTCGGACCGCCCCGACCCTTCCTCTTCAGGAAAAGCCCCGTATCAGCTTTTCAACATCGGCAATAACAACCCCGTGGCCCTGATGGACTTTATCCGGGCCATTGAAAATGCCCTGGGCAAAACCGCAGAAATCGATTTTCAGCCATTGCAGCCCGGTGATGTTCCGGCAACGTACGCGGATGTCTCAAGCCTTATTGAAATTACAGGTTTCAAGCCCGAAACCTCTGTCGAAGAGGGAATCGGAAAATTCGTGGAATGGTATCGATGGTATTATAACATATAAGGAAAAGGATGCGGAGAATGACGGATTCGAACGTGACGGTTGCGGTTGTGGGTCTTGGATATGTGGGTCTGCCTCTTGCCGTGCATTTTGCGGCGAAATTCAATACAATCGGGTATGACTTGAAAAGCTCGCTTATTGAAAATGTGAAACAAAAAAAAGATCCCACAGGCGAAGTATCCGTGGAAGAATTTGAAAAGGCAACGTATTTTATTCCCACAAACGATCCCGCCGCCCTGAATGATGCGGATTTTATCATCGTGGCCGTGCCCACGCCCATCGACCGGTCAAGAAACCCGGATCTTTCCTATGTCATCGGGTCTTCCGAAATCGTGGGCAAGTATATGAAAAAAGGCGCCACAGTGATATTCGAGTCCACGGTATATCCGGGTGTGACAGAAGATGTCTGTGTGCCGGTCATTGAAAAGGCATCCGGTCTCAAATGGAAAACAGACTTTCACGTGGGATACTCCCCTGAACGGATCAACCCGGGAGACAAGGAACACACCCTGTCCAGAATCGTGAAAGTGGTGTCCGGAGATGGTACGGAAACCCTGGAGAAGGTGGCCGATTTGTATGAGAGTATCATCGAAGCCGGAGTCCACCGGACAGAGACCATCATGGAAGCGGAAGCGGCCAAGGTGATCGAGAACACCCAGAGAGATCTGAACATTGCACTGATGAACGAGCTTGCCCTGATTTTCGACCGCTTCGGGATCGACACCAAAAACGTACTCGACGCCGCCTGCTCCAAATGGAACTTCCTTCCTTTCACTCCCGGACTTGTGGGAGGCCACTGTATCGGCGTGGATCCGTACTATCTCACTTACAAGGCTGAATCCGAAGGGTATCATCCGGAAATCATTCTCGCCGGCAGACGGATCAACGACAACATGGGAAATTTTCTTGTCGGCAAAACCATTAAAATGATGATCAACAACAATTTCAACATCCGGGATTCCAAGGTGGGTGTGCTTGGTCTCACCTTCAAGGAAGACTGCCCGGATCTTCGAAATACCCGGGTAATCGATATTGTCCACGAGCTTGAATCCTACGGGGTGAACGTGGCGGTCCACGACCCCATAGCCGATCCGGACGAAGCCTGGCAATACTATAACGTGAACCTGGTCGAATGGGAAGAGCTTGCCGGTCTTTCCGCCGTTATCGTGGCGGTTCCCCATAAAGCATACAGGGAAAAAAGCGTGAAAGAAATCGGTTCCATCCTTTCAGCGGGCGGATGCATCATTGATGTCAAATCCATGATCGACCGGACAGAGGTGGA
>CAYFVA010000257.1:0-3697 GCA_964346265.1 uncultured Desulfobacterales bacterium | reverse complement strand
GTTGTTGGACTTGCCGGGTTCGGTATCACCACCATGCTTTTACAGTTTCACAATGTCGGCTGGTGCGATGTGGGGCCGGTGGTGGCCATGGCGTTTGTATTCGGGGGGGTGGCCCAGCTGATCTCCGGATACTTCGAGTTCAGCGTGGGAAACAATTTCGGTTTCAGTGCGTTTGTATCCTACGGGTCCTTCTGGATCGCCCTGGGCGTCATTTTTCTTTTAAATCACTTCAACATCTATCATTCTTCCACAACCGATGTCGGGTGGTTTCTGGTGAGCTGGACCCTGTACACGTTTATCATGTGGATACCCGCCATGCGGATCCATACGGCCATGGCCCTTACCTTTACCCTGCTTTTGATCGGGTTTATTCTGCTGGATATCGCTCATTTCGGCTATCCGCAGTTCACGGTGATCGCCGGGTATGAGCTGATGCTCTGTGCGGCATCCGCCCTTTACATGATGGCCCATGTGATATACGCCCAGGTCTTCGGGCGGGATGTGCTGCCGGTGGGCAAACCCTGGCTGAAATAGATTCTGTTTTTCCGTCGGTGTCTGCCTTGTGCCTTTTGTTTGTGACTTTAAAAAGGAGAACCTTATGAAAAAAATATATATGATTCCGGTTTTGGCTGTTTTGCTCTGTCTGCCGGTTTCCTTTGCCAGTGCGGACGAGTCCGCCACAAAAGAGGAATGCGTGGTGAAATGCCGGGAGGCGGCTGCCATGATCAACTCAAAAGGGGTGGAAAAGGCCGCTGAAATCATCGGCGACCCGGACGGCCGGTTTGTCTGGAAAGACTCGTATGTGTTTCTGATGGATTTGAACGGAAAAATGATCGCCCATCCGTTCAAACCGGAACTGACCAAAAAAGAACACTCTCTTTTGATTACCGATCCAACGGGCAAGGCGCTTTTTGTCCATTTTGTAAATCTGGCCCGGTCCAACGGGGAGGGATGGGTGGAATACATGTGGCCCAAACCTTTGAAAAATACACCGAGGAAAAAGCAGACGTATATTTACCGGGTTCCGGAACACGATCTGTTCGTGGGGGCAGGTGTATACGTGGGCGGCATGATGTACTGACCGGTTTGAAAATCGTTTCTTGCGCAGTTTACAATGGCACGGTTCCTGCTTATTTTATCCGATAGAGAGTTGGCCGGGATGTAAGGCTCTCGGAAGGGGTGACCGAGGACTCAAATCCCGGCATCGGATCAAAAGATGCGGACAATCGAGGTTCGCACCGAACAAAACAAAAAGGAGGACCAAATGGCCGGAAAAAAATATCGTGTGAAAAAATCATGCCCGCAGTGCGGGTGTTCTCATCTGACTCCCCTGTCGGAAGACCAGTTGAAGTCAAAACACGGGGATGTGCCCAATGTGGAGCTGGAATGCCACGAATGCCTGATGAAGTTTGAAGCGGACGTGGACAAGGATCTCGAGCCGGAAGAGGAATAGATGTAAAGCAAATCCGCCGGGGTCGTGACGGCTTTCGGGCCTTTCGTCCCCGGCGTTTTTTACAAGAAACTTGAAACAAGAGACAAGAGACAAGAATCTTCTTCATTCAAGTTTCCTGATTCGTTGTGTCCAAAATGACATGGATGTTATGTGAAAGAACCAGGGAATTGAAGAAAAACCTTCATGAACTTCATGCCCTTGAAGGATCTTTCATATTTGGTTGTGCCCGGCAGAAGATGATCATTATTCAAGGGCTCCGGAATGGCGCCGTGGCGGAAAAAATTATTGACATACTGCCACAGTGTAGTATATTTCGAGTAGGCTCAATGCAGAGAAAGGGAACAAAATCACCTGAGAAGGGAGGAAATATATATGTGGGAATACACCGAAAAAGTCAAAGAGCATTTCATGAATCCGCGGAATGTCGGGGAAATGGAGGATGCTTCCGCAGTTGGGGAAAAAGGATCGATCTCATGCGGAGACGCATTGAAATTGTACCTGAAGATCAATGACGACGGCATTATCGAGGATGCAAAGTTTATGACCTTCGGGTGCGCAAGCGCCATTGCAAGCTCTTCCGCTCTCACGGAAATGCTTAAAGGCAAGACGGTTGAAGAGGCGGAAAAAATCACCAATGATCATATTGCCGAATATCTCGGCGGATTGCCCAAAGAGAAAATGCACTGTTCGGTCATGGGACGGCAGGCCCTTGAAAAGGCCATTGCCGCATACCGCGGAGAAGATCTTCCGGAAAAAGAGGGAGAGGTGGTTTGCGAATGTTTTGACATTACCGACCGGGAGATCAAAAAGGCGGTAAAGGAAAACAATCTGGAAAGCACGGATGATGTGACCTGCTTTCTCAAAGCCGGCGGCGGATGCGGCAGCTGTCTGGAGAAAATCGAGGAGCTGATTCAACAGGAAAAAGCACGGGCGTAATCAAAAGAGGCATGTATGACAACGGTTTATGTGGACAACAATGCCACCACACGGGTGGCGCCTGAAGTTCTGGATGAAATGCTTCCGTATTTTTCCGAGTATTATGGAAATCCGTCAAGCGTGCACGCGTTCGGCGGAAACGTGGCAAAAAAAATCCAAGAGGCAAGGGAGAAAACCGCAGCCCTTATAGGGGCTTTCCCCGAGGAGATCATTTTTACAAGCTGCGGTACGGAAAGCGACAATAGCGCTGTCCGGTCGGCACTGAAATCCGCTCCGGACAAAAAGCACATCATCACTTCGGCAGTGGAACATCCGGCGGTTCTGAACCTCTGCACCTCCCTTGAAAAAGAGGGGTACCGGGTGACGTATGTGCCCGTGGATACGAAAGGGAATCTCGACTTTGATCATTTCACGCAAAGCCTTTCCGACGATACCGCCCTTGTGACCATGATGTGGGCCAACAACGAGACCGGAGTGGTGTTCCCGGTGAAAGAGATTGCCGAACAAGCTGCGGAAAAGGGAATCCCATTTCATACGGATGCGGTCCAGGCAGTGGGAAAAATCCGGGTGGATGTCCGGGATCTGCCCGTACACATGCTCTCTTTGTCCGGACATAAAATCCATGCACCCAAGGGAGTGGGCGCATTGTACGTGAAAAAGGGCACCCGGTTCAATCCGTTTGTCATAGGAGGACACCAGGAATCCGGAAGACGGGGCGGAACGGAAAACGTCGCCTCGATCATCGGACTTGGAAAAGCCTGTGAACTTGCCGCAGACCATCTTTCCCGGGTGGACACGGATGTCCGGCAAATGAGGGATTATCTCGAGAATACCCTGCTTGAAACCGTTTCGTTTTCCTCGATCAACGGGGACAGGGAAAAGCGGCTGCCCAACACGGTGAGCATCGGGTTCGATGCAATCGAGGGGGAATCGATCCTGATGCACATCGATTATGCAGGTATATGCGCTTCCTCCGGTTCGGCATGCACATCCGGCTCCCTTGAACCCTCGCATGTTCTCAGAGCCATGGAGGTTCCGTTCAAATCGGCCCACGGTTCCATCCGGTTCAGTCTTTCGGTCTACAATACCATGGAGGAGATGAAATATATCGCGGAAACGCTTCCCCCGATCATCCGCAAGCTGCGGCTGATGTCTCCGTTCTGGGATCGATGCGATGATAAGGCTTAAAGGCGGACATAACGAAATCAAAACCCTTGTGGAGCAATCCGCAGGCACGGATTTCAATTCCTGTCTGCATTGTCTCACCTGTACCAATGCCTGTCCGTTTGTTTCGGCCATGGATTATAA
>CAYFVA010000256.1:0-3703 GCA_964346265.1 uncultured Desulfobacterales bacterium | reverse complement strand
TTTTCATTTTTTTTGACCGCCACCACACTGCACCCGGTTTTTTCCCTGACCTGGATATCAATCAACGATTTATTAGCCAGTTTTGGATTCAAGGGCATCCGGAACACATTGAGCCCTTCGGAAAGCATGAGCATCTTCTGGGGTTGAATCAGGTTCATGATGGTTGTGGTGAGCAGGGAACTGAACGACATCACCAGATTGGCGCCTGCCCGGTGCAGCGTATTGATGTTTCTGTCCAGGCTTGCCCGGCTGATGATCTGTACATTCGGCCGCAGCCGGCGGCAGTAAATGGTCAGATAGATATTCAAATTGTCGTCATGGGTGGTAATGATGATGGACGGGGTGTTTTCCAGGCCTGCTTCAATCAGTGTATTGCGGTCGGAAGCACTTCCGTGGATAAAGTCCGGGTGTTTATTTGCAATAGCGGATTTTTTTTCCACCACGCAATAAGAAATCTTCCGGATACGCAGGGCCTCCGCCACTGCCTGCCCCACACGGCCGCCTCCCAGCACCACCACCGGCCGGCTTGTGTCCGCCTGATGCTTATCCTCCAAAGCGATGGATTCGTCAAACTGTTCCAGCTGCTGTTTGGTTCCGGCAAGCACCAGCACCGTTGATTCCTTGATCCGGGTATCCCGGGTGGGAATATGGAATGTCCCATGTTCCCAGATTCCTACTGCCGTGGCACCGCAGATTTCCCGCAGCCGGCTTTCCGCCATTGTTTTTCCCTGAAGCCAGGTTCTCATGGCAGGCGCTTCGGCAATCAGCAGGTCATCAAACTGCCCGATGATATTGGCCTGCATGCTGATTCCCAGAACGCGGCGGGAAAGGGCCCTGCCCAGCATCTGGGTGAACTGGAACACATAGTTGCTTCCGGCCAGTTTGAGGATATCCATGGACTCTTCCTGGTCGGCGTTGGTCACCGTTTTCACCTTGTCATCGGTTTCCCGGATGGTATAAATAATGTTGGTGCTGGCAACGTCATCATTTAAAACCGCCACCAGTACCGCCTGGTCGATGCGCAGCCGGCTGTAGGTCCTCGGGTCGTCCAGTTCACCCACCACCACGCGGTACCCCTGGTCATGCAGATCCAGCGCATCCTGCAGCCCGGAGGTGACAATCACATACGGAAAACCGTATTGATTGAGTTTTTCAATGAGTGTGACAGCCACGGCGTCAAAATAGGTGAGAATCACGTGGCCTGACATGGTATCAGGGACGGACCGCGGGGCCCTGGCCTTGTTCTGCTCCTCCAGCCACGGGGCATAAAAAAACTGGATAAAAGTAAACGGCAGCATCACCAGCAGAAATACAATACCGCTGAACAGCACCACCACGGAAAAAAGCCGGCCCGCATCACTGTGAAAGGTAATATCGCCGAATCCCAGGGTGGACATGGTGGTCAGCGTCCAGTAAAATCCCGTCACCCAGCTGTATTCACGGCCTTCATACACCATCAGCACATGAAACAATACGGAAAACAGAATGAACAGAGAAATCAGCACAAGGCCGAATTTGATGAGAATCCAGCCATTGCTCTTTTTTCTGCCCGTTTTAAATATAAGGGCCAGCTGGGCGGCCATGGTTTTGAGCATCGGTATCTTTTCCTTATTCTTTTGCTGCCGGGCCTTTATCTTTCAACTGCTGTATACCATACCGTGCATTCCGGGACAACGCTTTTCAGGCCATAAGATTGACCGGCAGCTATTGAAAGTGCTCAAGTTGCGCCGCTGCCCCACCGTTTTTACGACAAGGATCATCTGTATATCCGTTTTTTGATATCCATGGCAACCCGTGCCGCGGTACGGCCGTCCCAGAATTCCGGCACCTTTCCTATTTTAAAGGTTCCGTCCAATACGGCATTCACCTTTTCTTCCAGGTTTTCCGGTGTGCACAATGCATTGGTGCCCTGCGTCACGGTCACCGGCCGTTCGGTGTTCGGCCTGAGGGTCAGGCAGGGGATTCTGAGATACGTGGTTTCCTCCTGGACCCCGCCTGAATCAGTGATGATCACCCGGCTTTGAAAAACCAGGCTCATGAACTCTTCATACCCCAGGGGATCTGTCAGGTGAATTCCTTCGGCTTTGTCCAGAAGCTGGATGCCGAATTCGGACAGTCTGGCCCGGGTTCTCGGATGAACCGGAAACACAAGAGGCAGGTTTTGGGATATGGAGACCAGTTTTCGGCAAAGTTCCGTCAAAACGGTTTTATCATCCACATTGGACGGGCGGTGGAGCGTGACCAGGCCGTACCCGGAAGGACGTAAGCCGAACCCGGAGCAGACCTCAAGGGATTCGATGTTTTCCCTTGCCATCTCCAGCGAATCGATCATGATATTACCGACAAAACTGATCTTTTCTTCCCGGATGCCCTCTTTTGCCAGGTTTTTGTTCCCGTCTGGCGAAGGGGTCCACAGCGTATCCGCCACCGAGTCCGTCATCACCCGGTTGATCTCTTCCGGCATGGATCGGTCAAAGGACCGCAGGCCGGCTTCCAGGTGAGCGGTTCCGATGTTCAGTTTCACTGCCGCAAGTGTGGCCGCAACAGTGGAATTGACATCCCCGACCACCACCACAAGATCCGGCGGATCTTTGAGCAGCACTTTTTCATATTCGATCATGACCCGACCGGTCTGTTCGGCATGGGTGCCGCTGCCTACTCCCAGGTTGATATGGGGTTGGGGAAGTTGAAAATTTTTAAAAAAGATGTCCGACATGTTCAGATCATAATGCTGCCCGGTATGTACGATCAAAGGCTCCGCCCAGGGGTGACGCAAAAGCTCGTGATACAGGGGTGCGATTTTCATGAAATTGGGCCTGGCCGCCGCGATCAGGTGTATTTTTATTGTTTTGCTCATGGTTTGTTTTCTCCCGGTGTAATTAAACGAAACAGCCTCTTGTCCATGCAGTCGGCCTGCGAGCCCGGTTTCGGTTTATATGTTTTTCATATGCGGTTCAAGGGAATTTTCCGGAAACATCTTCCATTTTCAGGCCGCGGGAAATAAACGATTCCTCCCCCCGGAACGCAGAAGACGGACCGAAAGCCAAGCCGGAAGGTGGACATGAGTATTTCCAACGGCCTTACCCCATGGCTTTGCCCTTTTGGTTACAGGTGACATCTCATACGTAACCGATAAAATTCGGACGCTTTTGGACGTCGCGATTTCCTTTTTTCATCACGAATTCAATGTATATGGGTTTTGCTTTTTTCTGTCAAGCAATTGTATCCCGTAAAAAAAGTGGTTGTAACCGAAGAATTTTGCTGATATGAATAATAGCAATACAATCCAAACGGCATAGAGGGGACGATGAGACCGTATATCCTTGTTTTGGCGATTATCCTGTTCAGTTTCGGGCCTGTTTTTGCGGCAGGGGAAAAACAGGCGTTTGAAAAAGGGGTTCAACAGCTCAAGCAAAAAGCGTATGCACAGGCTGTTCAAACCTTCACCGAGCTTATTGACGCATCCGGCGAAAATGCGAACGTATACAAAAACCGCGGGGTTGCGTACATGAAAATGAAAGAATTCGACCTTGCGATACAGGATTTTAAAAAGGCGGAAAAACTCAACCCCGAACTCGAAGGGGTGTACAGCAACCTGGGAACGGCATTCTATTACAAAAAGGAATACGACAAAGCAATCTCAAGCTATGACAGAGAGATTCAACTTCGACCGGACAATGCGGTGGCGTATTTCAACCGGGCG